>CAKQKQ010000004.1 GCA_934249265.1 uncultured Clostridia bacterium
CGCTTTATAAATTCGTCTTCGTCTTTGTAATAATGTCCCCTTGAAATGCAAACGTCATTCAAGCACTTTACCTTTATTCCTTTAAGCACTTGCTTTGTAAAATGCTTATCCATTGAAAACGACGAAGAATAAATGTCGGGCGAACAAAAAGCGAACGGGCACATTTTTGCATAACCCGCAAGCGCGCCGTCCTCTCCGCAAACGCCGTGAATACAATTTATTCCCGCGTCTAAATCGACGATTTTTTTGTGTCTGCCGCCGTGCAATTTGTACAGCGTCCTATCCCCCGCAAACAACGTAACCGCATTTAGTTTTTTATAGTTTAAATTTTTATAATTGCTTACGTTGAAAAGAGTTTCGCCCGTGTACCACTTTCCGTCTCTGTCGATATAAATCGGCACGGGGTTGTAAATACTTTTATCAAGCGAGTTTAAGGTAAGCACGCCCGTAATTACCGAAATATCGTGTTCCACCGAAACTCCGCCGAAAAAAACCGCTACGTTTTTCATAAAAAAAGCCTCCGCATTATTATATGCAAAGGCTCAAAATAATTCGACTAATGCAAAAACTTGCCGCTTTTACTCAATACGTATCGCGTAAAACGATACAATTAAATATTCAGGTGGTTTTTTTGCTTTAATAAAAGTTTATTCAAACTTGTCTGGAAGGTCGTTTTCAAAAAGCACCGTATCGCCGCTTTTCACTATGCGCGCCAAAATCGTTTTTGCGTCTTCAAGCGTCTTTGCGGGCAACACGTTTTGAGTGTTAAACCCTTCGTCAATCAACGCATCGCGAATTTTATATGACCCGTATTTGCCCACGGGAATAACGTAGTCAGCCGTTTTTGCAAGCAATTTACCGAATTCGTAATTGAGTTTGTCTTCGTCTTTGCCTTGCTCTATCATACCGGGGGTAACGACTATTTTATTTCCGTCAAAAAGTTTTAAAGTGTCGAGCGCGACTTTTACACCCACGGGGTTGCAGTTGTACGCGTCGTCGATTACGGTTACGCCCGCGGCGGTAACTTGCGCTTCCATTCGGTGCGGCGTAGGCTCGAGACTTTCTATCGCCGCCGAAATTTCTGCAAGCGACACGCCCAATTTATATGCAAGCGCGGCAGACAAGCAAATGTTTTCAACGTTCCCTCTGCCCAAAAGTTTGGTTTTGCAGTTTATTTTTTCTCCGTTTATATTAAGCGTAAATTCACTGCCGAGCGGAGAATATTTTATATCGTCGGCATAAATTTTGTTTTTGTCGCCGATGCCGGCAAGCGTTTTTTCTTTTTCGCACCTATAATACATTTTTACGCTTTGCTCGCTCTCTCCCGAAAACACAGCGTAGTTACCTTTCATGTTTTCGATGAGTTCGTACTTCGTCTCGACGAGGTTTTCCATTGTGCCGAACGTTTCCATATGCTGATTAGTAATGCCGCACATAATTGCGTAATCGGGCTTAACCATTTCGCACAACGCCTTGATATCCCCTCTGCGTTTTGCACCCATTTCTGCCACGAATACTTCATACGTATCGTCCAAACCTTGCAAAGATTTGCAAATTCCTAGCGGCGTATTGTACGACTTGGGCGTACTTAAAACTTTATATTTCTTTTCGAGCATTGCGGTTAAAATGTTTTTTACCGAGGTTTTTCCGTAACTTCCCGTAATGCCTATTTTAATAAGGCTTGGTCTATCGTCGAGTTTTTTAGTGCACTCGGCAACGTATTTTGCGTTGTTCGCTTTTTCAAAAGGCGAAACTATTTTGCAAGACAGCAAAACCGCATACGGCACGAACATTGGCGTAAGGCAAATTAAAAAGTACCTTATCGCGATTATATCGCTGCTTCTAAACGCGTAAAATATCGCGTCGCATGCAAACGCTATTACAAGAGAAACCACAAAAAACAGCACGCCGCACACGCACATTTGCCTTACCATGCGCTTTGTGTACGCAAGCGGCAATTTTTTCTTGATTTGTCTGTCTTTATGCTTGTATATCGCTATGAAAAATATATAAAAAACAAATCCTAAATAACTTTCAAACGGCGATTTCCAAAACAAAAACGCGACCGACACAGCCAAAAACAAAAACACCGACAGCATCGAGGTCATCGCCGTGCGCAAAAGGTAAACGTTTTCTTTCTTTTTTAGCCATTTTTTATATTCAAAAGCGTCGTAACCGCATTGCTGTATGGTTTGAAAAAACTTATACGAAACCATAAAAAGAATAAGCGTATTTAAAAGCGCAACAACTAAATACACCCACACGTTGTCAAATTTCAATAGTTGCGCAAACGATTTCATATCTTTTAAACGCATTTCAAACCTCCGACAAAAACTCTTTTACGACGAAATTAAACTCGTCAAACTTATCTATAAACGGGAAATGCCCCGCCCCTTCAACTAAATACAACTTGCTGTTTTTTATGCCTTTATGTAATTTCTTTGCCATGTAAAGCGGCGTCTCTTTGTCGTTTTTACCCCATACGATTAGCGTAAACGCGGCAATTTCACCCAATTTACGATCCAAAAATTCTCTCGTGACGAGATTAAACGTCCCTTTCATATTCGGCGACAAACCGATATAGTCGGGCGAAAAATATTTCTTTTCAAGCCTTTCGCGAGGTAAAAAATTTTTCATTAAAAAATACCCCGTTTTTCGGTAAAAATATTTTATTCCTCTCTTGGGTTTTAATCCCGCCGAATCGACAAGCACCAACGCTTTTACTTTTTCGGGGTGCTCGCTTGCAAGTTTTATGGCTATTCTTCCGCCGAAACTATGCCCCATAATTATTGCATTGCCGCCGAAAAAATCGATTAAATTTATCACTTCTTCGACGTAAGTATCGAGCGAATACGGCTTTTTTAAATCTCCGTTTTCGCCAAACCCCGCCAAATCGACCGCAATTACTTTGTAAAAATTGCTGAAAAAACTTATTTGTCTTAAAAAACTTTCCTTTGAAGACAAAAACCCGTGCAACAAAAGCAGCGGCTCTCCCTCTCCGCGCACAATTGCGGACATACCGAAAAGACTTACTTTTTCCAATAAAACCTCACAGTTTCAAACTCATTATCAGTGCGTCTTTCGTATTTTCGTAATATTTTTTCCTTATTCCCACGGCTAAAAAACCGTGTTTTTTGTATAAATTTATCGCTTTGTCGTTGTCCGAGCGCACCTCTAAAAACACAGTTTGCGCACCCGATAAAGCGAGTTTTTGCATTGCCAAACGCATAAGTTCGTCGCCGACGCCCTTTCTACGCATATTTTCGGTCACGGCAATTCTCTCTATTTCACCCTCGCCCAAAACGCACGAAGCGAACACGTAACCGCACACTTTACCGTTTTCGACAGCCGCAAAAGCAACGTAATTCGGCTTTTCGAGTTCGGCGGCGATTAAATTTGTCGTCCACGGGGTCAAAAAGCACTGTTTTTCGATGTCGAAAACGTCGTTTATATCGCCGCTTGTCGCAATTCGGTAAATCATAAGCCTTCCTCTGCTTGGCTTTTCTTTACGTAAAGGGGCACGATGCTCTCTCTGTCTTCGGTGATTAAGTCCGCGTTTTCCTCTATCGCCTTTAAAAAACCGTTAAACACATCCACAACTTCGCAGTCGTGACCTTCGATCGGAGCGAAAGACAAAACGGAGTACTCTTTTGAAAGTTCGTCGAGTTTTTTTCCGTCGATAAAACAAGGCTTTATGCTTATTTTTTTATCTATATACCCGCACGCGTAAAAATTGTCGTGCCTTGCGTCTACTATTGCAAGCACCTTGCCGCCTTCCTTATTATACGCAATAGTATCGAAAGAAGTGAGCGGAAGCACCTTTTTATTATAAGCATAAGCAAACGCCTTTACCGCCGACACACCTATTCTTATGCCCGTAAACGACCCCGGACCTACCGTCACCGCGATAAAATCGAGGTCGGCGATAGTATAACCGCTTTCTTTTAAGGCTTTATCTATTTCGGGCATCATCGTGACCGAGTGTTGAAGTCCGCAATCGGGATGAAAACCGCCGTATATTTTTCCGTCTATATTTACCGCCGCGGTAAGATAAGTTCCGCTTGTGTCGATAGCCAAATATTTCAAAATTCTATGCTCCTCGTGTCGTCGTCGATTTTAGTAATAATCACTTTTTTGACGTTTTTAGGCAATACGTCTGCTATAATCTGCGCCCATTCGATGACGCAAACGCCGTTTGAATAAAAATAATCCGTAAGCCCCAAAGCCTCGGCGTCTTCCCCGCCCGAAAGTCTGTAACAGTCATAATGGTAAAGTTTTCCGCCGTAGTCGTTCATGTAAGCGTAAGTGGGACTCGTGATATTGTCTTCTATGCCGAGCCCCAAAGCGATGCCCTTTGTAAACACGGTTTTGCCTGCGCCCATTTCTCCGTCTAAAACTACCACGTCCCCGGGGCTTAAAGTGCTTGCGTACTTTTTTGCAAGTTCGATGGTTTCTTCTTTACTTTTACTGACATACTTCATATTAACCTCAATTTAATCGGTCGAAATTTTTAAACAAAAACAACTCGCGTCGAGCCGCGCTTTATGTTTACCGTTCGCACGTTTTAAATCGCGCTTTTCCCAATACTTCCGTATTTTTTAAAACTTGTGCGTTATTCCGTTTAAACTTTCGCGTTTTTTAAAACTTGTGCATTAAAACGGATATTTTTTTATAAACCAAAAACGTAATGCCGCCCGCAACCACACAGCGTAGCACGTTAAACGGCAACACCGCGAAAAACGCGTAATAAACGTAAAAATTGCCTTCGGTTATGCCCTTGATTACTCCGCTACTCGCCTCTACAAGCGTAGAAAGTTTCCAATTTTGCACGAACAAGTAAAACGGAATAAGTATAAACACGTTTGCGATAATCGCCATAATTATCGAGCAAACCGCACCCAAAATCATACCGTATAAGGCGTGTTTAACGTCCTTATGGCGTTTGTAAACGAGCGACGACGGCAACACGAAAGCAAGTCCGATTAAATAATCGGCGAGTTCGCCCACGCATGCGGTAGAGGTAAAAGGCAATTTTAAAACTATTTTTACCGTAACCGTCAACACGCCCGCCAAAGGTCCGAGCATAAATCCGCTTATTAAAGCGGGCACGTCGGACAAATTGATTTCAAGCCAAAACGGAAACCAAAACGACAGCGGCGTTCTGATTAAATAAAGCACGTAGCACAATGCGCTGAAAATGCCGATTTTAGCGACGTAACTTGCTGAAAATTTAGTTGTTTCTTTACTCATGATACACCTTCGTAATTTCTTTGAAAAAACTCTCGTAACCGAGAGCGAAGATAATAAAGAGTATTTTATCTTTCTTTTCCCGTCCGGACTTTACCGTCGGTCGAAGAATTGCACTTCGTCGGGGAGATTTTTTCTCCTTTGCAGACTTTACTGCCGGTAGGGATTTTCACCCAGTCTCAAAGAATTACATTAAAATTATAATTTTATTGAAAAATTTTGTCAAGTGATACCGTATACAAAGTGTTTTCGCATACAATTTGACCGCCATCAGCCGCCCTATTAAAACGACGGACAAGCAATTTATCCACATTGCGCCGCTATATTTGCGCGCGCTTTTTTGCCGCATACAAAAGCGCGAATTTTATCCGCAAAACATAAAACCCGCAAAAGTCACTTCGTCCCAAAGGTCTTTTACGAGCACTCCGTCGATGTTTGCGTTGTCTTCAAAATGCTTTCTCGTTTTGTATTCTTGTTGCATTTCCGAAGAACAAAACACTATGCTTTTATCTGGTTTTAAAAACACTTCGTAAGTCACGTTTTTATAGGTAAAAAGCATTTCGCTGTAAAAAAACAACCCGTTTAAAAATTCGTCGAAAGTCGCTTTAAATGGCAAACCTTTTTTATATTGTTCTCTTGCGGTGGTAGGCGTGACGAGCATAGGATAACTTACGCCGATTTTTTGCTCGTACATTTGCTCGTCCTTACTGAATTTCCAACCGCAATTTTTGCACTCGCCGTTGCCGTATTGGTCTTGAAGCGCGGGCTTTCCGCATATCGAACATTTGACGATTTCGTTTTTCACGTATGGGTCGTCGTACTTGAAAAATTTAAAACTTTTTGGGTCTAACCCCGAGACGTTTCTATGCTGTTTTTCCCACTTAAACTGAATTAAATCTTGCCAACTTAAGTTTTTCGTCCACTCGTAAGTCGTGGGCAAAAATTCTTTTATATTGCCGTTCATCGCTTTAAAAGGCTCGTCATAACACAAAACCACGCTCGGTTTTATTCGTTTCATCATTTCGTTGTAACCGAGCATAAATTCTTCTTCGCAATTTTCTCTATAATACGTGCAAACGGCGACGATAGAGCCTTCTTCTATTCCGTCAAAACAAAAATCGAACGACCTTTCGTCTCCCCACGACACGGTGGGTATTACTTTTAAGCCCTTGCTTTGCCAAAACGCGCCGCACCAACGATTTTTAAACACGCTTTCGATTTGCAATGCGCGCGGCATATTTGTAAAAACGCTGAAATCGGGGGTCAATAAAGCATAATATTGACTTAATTTTTGCAGTTCTTCGTTCGGGTTTAAATATACCTTTTCAAACTTCCAATCGTATGTGAAAAAATGAACGGTTTTATCCTTGTTTTCTAAATCGTCGTTTTTAGTGCTTGAATAACTTATGAATTTAATTTTTTCCACGTCGATATTTTGCTTTTTAACAAGCGGCATATCGTATTTCCCGACGCAATTACCGTAATATAAAAACTCGTTTCTCACGAGCAATTGCTTTTTATTTTGTTTATCTAATTCGTAATCGCTGTTTTTCGTCATTATTTTTTACCCTCCTTAAATTATTTTACCCTCTTAAACTTGCTCCCAGATATAATTTCTATTAATTTCTCCCCAAATCCGAGCAAGATTAGTCACTAAATTTTTTAACCATTTTCCCTTACTATAAAATTGTATCACTCATTTGACGGCTTTTCAAGCATAGTACTAAATTTTTCATCACTTTATAAAAAATTCCACGTTTTACAAAGATACCTTTTTTACGACCTAATTCGTCATTTATTAAAACAAAATAAATGATATAATCAAGCCATGATTAGAAATTTATTTACCGTGTTTATTTGTTTTTTAAGTTGTTTGCCCATATCTTTACTACTCATCAAGTGTAATCTCGTATGCTTAAAGCCCACCGAAAAACAGCCTGAAACACCGCCGCCACCCAAGCGAAAACGCAAAAAATATTCGATCGCTTTAAACGGCGCGAAAGAAGAAGTCTGTTGTACATATAAAGACGATTAATCGCCTTTTAAGCCTATAATTATCAGCCGCCGACAAACAATTCAATATCGACGAAAAGTGCGCCAACACCATTATTTTTGTCGCAATAACGGCATACGTGTGTCGTAAAGACGACAGAAAAGCACTCTACCACTCTATCAAAAACAAAAAAATTAAGCCCCGAAATAAATCGGGGCTTTTTAATTTAGTCGATTTTATAATTCGACTATATTTTGACTTTAAGACAAATTATTTGACGTTTTGTCTTCTTTTCTTTGCCAAAGCGTATACCGCAACAAGGCACAATGCAAGAGCCAAAGCACAGTTTCCGTCTACCGTACTGCCGCAACCGCTTGAAGTAGAATCGCTATCCGTGTCGGTTGCGCCGGAATTGTCGCTGTCGGGGTCGTAATTCTCGTCGATTTCAAGCGAAGCAACCGCGTCTATAAGGCTGTTGAGACTTTCTTCATATTCCTCTCTCGAAATATCGTCGAGGTCTAATTCTTCGATATCGGCAATTACTCCGTTGAGCGAATTTACGCTTGCATTTGTAAACTTTCTTAAATCGAGAGCCTTAATCACCGTGAGCAAGTCTTTAATCTTGGTTGCGTCAACCTTTTCTTTCAAACCGTCAAGCGCGCTTGAAAGCATGCTTACAGCCATATTCACTTGTTCTTGCGTCTTTTCGTCGAGTTTAAGCACTTCTTTAGCGACGTCTAACGCCCTTACAACCGTATCGTAAGTTGCGCTTGTGTAAATGCTGCCGTCGAGCCCGTTCGCCTCGTTTACGAGATTTTCCAAAACGTTTGTATAGACTTGGATTTCGGGAGAAACCACCTTGAAATCGGTAAATCTCATTTCTACTTGTTGAGCGCGAATACCCACGTCGGTTACGCTTTCGGTGATAAACGAAGTGTCTATATCGATTTGCATTGCCGCCGTCTTTCTGCCGTCGACAAACACGCTGATTTTGCCGTCTTTTACAAGCACGTGAAGGCTTACTTTTCCGTCCGCTTTAAGTGTGTATGACCTACTGTCCAACGCGCCTTGGTAAGTACCGTTAAACTTGTAAATATACACCGTATAAGCCGATTCGCCAGCAAGTTTCACAACGTGTATATTGTAAGCGTTTATGTTGTCTTGACCCGCTTTTGCGTTTGTAGCAAGCACGTACAAACCGCCGTTGATAAGTCCGTCTTTAGCGTTGGGGAACATCGTGATATCCAAAGTGTATCCGCTCGTAAGCGAAAGACCCGCCATAAGTTTGTATTCGCCCATGGGTGAAAGAAGTCCGTTTGAATCTACTTTGCCCTTTTCGCCCGAAGTGGAATATTCGGTCATCATCGCCAAATCGCTTTGTTTTGTAAGCGAAAGATTTAATTCGTTGCCCGTGACGGAATACTCTTCTTCACATTCTTCAACGGTGTCGTAATAAGCGAAATACATGCCGTAACGCTTGTGGAATATTTGATTAAACGGTCTGAAAAGCAAATCGCCTTGATTTAAAGTGCTTATCGTGAGATAAATTTCTCCGTTTTCGCCGTAAGCAAGCGTTGCGCTCTCTTCCAAAGTGTTGCCCGCAAGCACGATTTTACTGTCGATATCGCCGACATAAGCCGTACCGAACGAAAGTTGAGAACCTTGTACGTCGTTTACGTCGTCGTCGCCGAGGTCTGCCACGAATACGAGCGGACCGTATTTAATGGCATATTCTTTGGTGTGGTTGTTGAGTCTTACGAGTTGATAACTGAACGGAATTTCATAAACGATATTGTCGCCGTCCGCCCAATTTCTCGTGATTTCGTAGAAACCGTTTGTTTCGTCAACCGAAACCGTTTGACCGTTGATTTTAATAGTAGTGGTCGTAGCATAGTCGGGTTTGCGGAGACGAAGAGTAAATTCGCCGTTGCCTTTTACTTTAAACGATGCCTTTTCTTGAGTGAAGAAGTCGTTTTCTTGTACAAGCGTAACGTTTTCGTTAAACTTAAATTCGGAAGGATAGAACATATTTACCGTAAGAGCGTTTTCGGTCTTATAGTAAATGCCGTAATTGAGTTTTGCAAAACTTTCCATACCCGTACATGCGCAACACCAGAACGAATTGTCAACCGTGTGCAATACCTTGTACGAACCGAAAGCAGTATTGGTAAGATAAGTCTTCAAGCCCGAATCGGGAGCCATAGACGCAAGTATGTGGTTTGTGTAAGTGAGGTCGATGTAATCGAGATATTTTTTATCTCCCGTCCAACGGTAAAGATAATCGGCAAGTTTAATCATGTTGTAAGAACAGCAAGTTTCCGCAGTGTCGTTTGCCGTCTTTAAATCGCCGGCGTCGTCGAGCCAATGCTCGCCTCTGCTCGTACCGCCGAAAGCGTAAGTTCTGCCTAAAATCATCTCGAAAGCGTTTACTGCGATCGTCTTGTAATACTCGTCGCCCGTCACTTCGTAAGCCGCCGCGCAGCCGAGGAACTTGGGTATAGTCGTGTTTGCGTGAAGACCTTTAAGTATGTCTACGTTGTTGTAAATATTGTTTAAAAGCGAGCCTTCTTCAAAATATTTAGCCGCTTTATAGTGGTTTACGTTGTTTGTTTCGGCGTAAATTTGGAACAAAACTTCAGCCATTCCGCCGTATTCGGTGCGCAACACTTTAAGTCTCGTCGCGTCGTCTAATCTCGACATTCTGTTATAACACCAGTCTGCGTGAGCGGACATCATATCGTATGCCATTTCTCTCAATTCTTCGCTTGCCGCATAGTGGTATACGTCGAGTTCCGCCTCGAGGTTTTTATGGTTGAAATACCATGGAACCCAAATGCTTACGCCCGTGTTGTCAACCGTTCTTCCCTCTTCCAAAGCGGTGTATTGGTCGGTGACAAACGCGCCTAAATAACCTTTTTCTTGCGGATAAAGTTTGCCGTAAGCGTCTTGACATTCTTTAAGTGCTTTTACCATATAAGTGAGTCTGTCAAGCACCGTTTCGCCCTTGAAACTATAGTTGGGCATACTCATCGACGCCTTTGCAAGCGCAACGACGTAATGCGCCTCGAATTGACCCGCGCCGCTGTCCTTTATCCATGCGCCGTAGCCTTGCGCGCCCTTTGTGTCGAGACCCGCAATGCGCCTGTAATTGTATAAAAGTCTGTCTTTATCGAGACTCATCATATAATCGAGGTTAGTCTCCATAAGAGCCTCGTAATAACTGTTTTCACTGAAGAACACTTCGTCGTAACTCGTACCGAAAACTATCGAAGGGTCTTGTACTTTTGCCGGTTTAACTTCCATAATAAATTGCTTTGTATCCTTTGCTTCTCCTCTGATAAGTGTAGCCGTCAAAGTTACCGAAGTGATTTCTGACGGGAAAAGTACCGTTCCGTCCTCGGTAATTACGTCGGCGTTGCTTGTTGCCCATTGTACTCTTACGCCTTCGCCCATAACCGTGGGAAGGTCGATTTTAGCGGACGTGCCGTCCCAATTCAATTCGAGTTTTTCTTTTTCTTGAGCGACTGCTTCGCCGTCGTCGGCAATAGTAGTTATTCCGCTTTTCAAAAGCACTTCCGCTTCGGTAAGCGCGGTTGCGTAAATTTCAATATTGTCAATTGCGCCTTTTAACGCTCTGTCGCCCCAGAAGAACGTTTTTCCGAACGACATATTTCCTTCGTTGTACCAGAAAATACCGTTGTTGTATTCAAAATTGTTCGATACCGCGCTGAGTATGCCGTCCACGTAAATTTGCGCCGTAGTTCCGTCGGCAACCACCGTGAGGTTTACCCACTTGTTAAAGTCAGTGTCTATCGACAAAAGATTATCGTAAACGCCCTCTTGTTTTGTGAATTTAAACACGTTAGTCGCACTGCCGCCCCATTTTGCACCGAGCATTAACGCTTGCGTTTGAACGGGCGAAAAGTCGAAAAGTCTTGCATAGTTGCTGCCCGTGCTGTCTACGTATACGTCAAGCGACACCGTAATCGCGGTGTGACCGTTTATCGACTTAACGGGTATTTCCATTGAAGATTTATCCGCGGGAGCGGTGTTGTCCGCGTCGCTTCCGTCAAGGTACAAAACGTTGTTTTCTCTGCCGTATGCCGGCTCGACTTTGGCGTTGCCTTTAAGCGTTCCGTCATAACCCCTTACCGCGTCTTTCGTTCCGTCTTCAAAATTGTAAGAAAGAGTGAGGAAATCGGCGTAAGTAAGCGCAAATTCGTTTTTCAACTGCGTTTCGTCGAGAGCCGCATTGTAAATTCTTATATCCGAATAAGAACCTGTAAAGTCTGCGCTACCGTCTACTTTGGTTGCGCCGAGTAAAATTTCGCCGCCCTCTTTAACAAAGTTGCTTGCGGTGAAATCGCCCTCTTTGGTTGCGACGAGTTTGCCGTTTTGATAATATCTGAATTCGGTAGGCGTAAATTCGTATGCGTAATGTACCCAACCGTCGTATAAAGGAAGAACGTATTTATCGCTGGGCATATTGCGCTCGCAAGTATTGCCGCCCTTAAACAACATATTGTCCGCACCGCCGTTGCCCGTTATCGCCGTGTTGTTTATAACGGTATTCATATGTACGCCGTTGTAGTAGTTTGGCGCGTAAGGCATGACCGAAAGTCTGTTTCCGCTGTCGCCGAACACTTCAAACATTCTCGCCCACCCGGGGACGTTTGACGATACTTTAAACCAGCCGGCAACTGTTACGCTTTCACTGTTAAACGCCTCGATAGGTAGCGAAAAATAGTTTTGACGCGCTCCGCCGCTGACAAGATTTAACGCCGTTTTGCCCTTGGGCGCGTTTTGAGAGTAACTTACGCCGCCGTTATTTGTGATAATAGCGTCCGAAAGCGAAGTTTCGGCACTGTTTTTAGCGTAATTTTCGCTATCGCTAAAATCCAGCGCGTAAACAAGCGAACTTTCCGCCACCGCCTTGATTTCGCCGCCGCTTTTAAAAGCGACCGCAAGGCACGTGCTTGCTAAAGCGATTACGCATAAAAAAGCCATGCATAATTGCCTTGTGCGTGTGATTTTTTTCATATATTTCCCTCCGTTTTTTAGTCGATACTATAAATCGACTACTTTGCCGATTTTTTAGCCGAAAACCTTTTCGACTGCTTTTTAAAAACAAGCATAAATACGCTTTCGGCATTTTACGGGAATATGATAACACAAAAAATTTTGCTTTATAATGGACAAATATACACTCTTATAGTACCAAAAGTAACTTTTTAAAATTTTTCGATATACAAAAACGGCGAATCGTTGTATAATTAAAATCGATAAATATCGTAAAAACGCACACATTTATTTAAAGGAATTTTTATGAAATATCTCGTTGCCGACCTCACCGCGCCGGCGCACCATTTAAGTTGCGCAAAGGCGAAATTTAAAGAAACTAAACATATTTGGCGCACTATCGACGAGCACGAACTTTTTATCGTGACAGAAGGCGAACTGCATATCGAGCAAAACGGCGAGAAATATTTGCTTAAAGCGGGCGACGTGTTTATTTCGGAAAGGAAAATACCTTTCGGCGGTTACGATTATTCCACTTGCGTGTTCCATTGGAATCATTTTATTGCCGACAACTACAAGGTGATAGAAACGGACGAACCCGTCACGTCGGAAAGAAATAAATTTTATATCCCCATGCACTTTCATATGCAACGGTTTGACAGACTTTCAATTCAACTGACCCAACTCGAACAATATACGCTCGACGAACTCTCGCCCGCATCTCAACTTATACGCGACTGCATGATGACGGCGATTTTGTCCGAAATTTATTTAATCTCGTTAAACGCCGTAAACAAAGAATCGCCCGACTACAGATTTTTGTCTATCATAGAATATTTTTCCACTTCACCCTACCTCTCCGAATTTAACAACGTAAAATCGATGGCAGAGTTTTTCGGGTACAACGAAAAATATTTGATAAGGGTGTTTAAAAACAAAATGGGCATTACCCCTCTTCAATACTTTATAAACAAAAAAATGGATATCGCAAAAAAGATGCTCACCGACCCGTCTATTACGGTTGAAAACATATCTATTTCGCTGGGGTATGAATATCAATATTTTATAAAACTGTTTAAAAAGAAAGTGGGCATGACGCCAACCGAATACCGAAAAGCGGTTTGCCCCGATTGGAAAAGGTGGACGGCTTCGCTTTATAACGAACAAGATATAAAGCACAATAAAGACAAATTTAAGTAAACCGTATTGCGTAAAGATGACAAAAACAGTCTTTTACTTCATTTAATAAACTTAAAAAACACGACAAAAAAAGAGTTGCTTTATTCGCAACTCTTTTTTCTATTTAAAACTTTTTAATTACTTTTCGTCGTTTTAGGTACACCGCCTATAGCGTCCAAAATCGTCTTTTCCATTGCTTGTTTGCCGTAATTATCTACTTCGGTTTTGTTCTTTTCGCCGTGCGTCAAACAACCCGCGCCGCCGATACAACCGCCGATACAAGCCATACCCTCGATAAAGTTTGCGTCAAGCAAATTCTTGTTCTTTTTCAAAAGGGCGATTTTGCACTCTTCTATTCCGTTGCAAGCAATCGGTTTTAAATCGAAATCGGTGATATTTTGTTCTTTCAAACTTTCTTTTACCGCGTCCGAAAGACCGCCGCTTCTTGCAAAAATTCTGCCGTAGTACGACGCATTGTCGAGCACGTCTTCGCCGAGAGTGGAAATATCCAAATCCTTGCTGTCGAAAAGGGCTTGCAATTCTTCAAACGTAAGCACGACGTCAACGTATTGCTTTACGTTTTCCCTTTGTATCTCCATCTTTTTAGCGGTACAAGGTCCTATAAACACGATTTTAGCCGTTTTGTCGTTTTCTTTGATATACTTCGATATCATTGCCATGGGCGAAAGGTTAGACGAAATATCCTTTACCAAATTGGGGTGATTTTTCTCGATATAATTTACAAACGCCGGACAGCACGAACTCGTCAAAAACTTCTTTTCTACAAGTTCTTTCGCTTCGTCGTAAGCAACCATATCCGCACCCAAAGCCGCCTCGACTATAGAGTAAAAACCTAATTCTTTCAATCCTTTAATTACTTGACCCAATTTCGCATAAGAAAATTGGCTGGCAATTGACGGAGCAACAACCGCATACACCTTGTATTTGGTGTTGTTTTCGCTCTTTTTGATTATGTCGATGGCGTTTAAAATGTACGACTTGTCCATAATCGCGCCGAAAGGACATTGATATACGCACGCGCCGCATGCGATACATTTACTTTCGTCGATTACAGCCGCTTTGTCTTCGTTCATCGTGATAGCCTTGACTTTGCAAGCGTTTTGGCAAGGACGTTTGTTGTTGACTATTGCGGTATAAGGACAAACCCTAGAACATGCACCGCACTCTTTACACTTGTCTTTGTCGATGTGCGCAACGTAATTGTTGTCTAAATATATCGCGTCGAATTTACAAGCGTCTACGCATCTGTGCGCAAGACAGCCCCTACAAGCGTTGGTAACTTCATAACCGCCGACGGGACATTCGTCGCAAGCGATTTCTATTACTTCGATGACGTTTTTGTTGTCTTTGTTGCCACCCATTGCAAGTTTTACTCTTTCCGCAAGAATAGCCCTTTCTTTATAAACGCAACAACGCGTGGTAGGTTTGTTGCCGGGGACAATTATTTTAGGAATGTCCAAAATATTTTCAAACAACTCGTTTTTCCATGCAAGTCTTGCTACTTCTCTTAAAACTTTATATTTAAGATGTTGAACTTTTGTATCAAACTTTTTCATTTTATCTCCATTAAAAATAACTTACAACTACCCTTTTGCCCATTTCTTTAAGACATTTAGACAATTCTTCAACAAGGTTCATCTTAATGCTGAAATTAATAGGCAAGTCGGGGTTTTGGTGCGCGGGATTTATCGCTTTTCCCACGTAAAAGTTTATGTCGGTCGCTTCTTCGAATAAAAGCCTTGCAATTTTGCACGCGCCGTCCTTTTTATAACCCCACTCTTCGTAAAGAGTGTTGTCTTTTAAGTAGTCTTTGGCGTATTTAAGCACTCTGTCCATGGTAATTACGCCTTCCGTAACCAAATCCACGCCTTCGATTTCAGCCGTAGGCGGTATGTCGGAATTTTCATAATTTAAAGACATTTTTACTTGTTTACCCAAATATTTTGCGCATATCGACGAAGTTGTACCGCCGCAAACGATGTGCTTTCCTTCTTTCGCGAAAAACAACGATAACATTCTTTGGTCGTCGTCTCTGTTTATTGGCGAACCAAACAAAATGTTCATCGGCTCGCGCTTGATTATTCTCACCACGCAAGCGGTGGCGTCGTCGCCGGGCATACCGCCGTACAACTTAAACACTTCGTCTATTAAAATGGTAGAAAGCGTCTTTGCGGTAAAGCCAACGTGCGTAATTTCGCTCATAAACTCCGCTATATCTTCCACTTTCCAACCGAAGTTGTAACTTTGACCTATACCCGCGTGCGGGCAACCGTCGCTCATCGCGACGAATACGTCGTTTTCTTGTAAATCGATGTCCGATTCGTATATTTTTTTATTGCCTACGTTCAACTCTTTTTCCGCATACTTATACACTTGATTATCTCTTATAAGTATCACGTGCGGATTGTCGAACTGTATAATTTGCGCCCTTCTGTTGGCTATAATATGAATTATAGTGAACGTGGAATACGCAACGCCTCTCACCGAACAAATCGGCAACGTAGCCGCTATCGTTTCAACGCAATCTTCAAGCGCAAGACCTTCAGCCATCATCGTCGAAATGATTTTCGACGTCAACGTGGATAAAATACTCGCTTTTACGCCGCTGCCTAATCCGTCCGCCAAAACGACTATTTTATCGCCGTTTTCAACGTCAACTACGTCAACGTGGTCGCCGCAAAGTATTTCGCCCTCGTGATTGATGCTTTTATATCCGACGTCTACGCAAAGATTATTCATTTTTTATAGACTCCTTTAATTTAGAAAGAGCGATTTTCGTCTCCGCCGCCGTTTCACCGAGTAGCGAAGCGATTTCTTGAACTATTCTCATTTGTTTATCGACGACTTTATCGGCGATTTCAACCGTTTGACGGCTCAACTCGTCTTTCTTTTCTTTTTCGGTCTCTTCTTCGGTGATATCTTTGAAAATACCCAAAATTATGTGATATTCTCTGTTGTATACCGTCGTAGCCTCGACGTATCTGTCATATTCTGCAAGATACATCTTTTTGTCCTTTACGCCGCGACCTTTATTTTTGGTATCGATGAAAATTTTGGGGTCGAGAATTCTTATTACTTGTTCGCCCAAAATATCCGAAGCCGAACGCAAATTGAGCATTTTTCTCGCCGAATTGTTGATTTGCTGAACTTCGAGGTCTTCGTTTAACACTATAAGTCCGTTAGGAGTATTGTCAACGATGGTATCCGAAAAACTTTCCGCTTTTTCCTTTAAGTACGGCAAGCACATAGATACTTCCGCTTTGCCTTGATAAATAGCGATAGCCTTTTCTCTGCAAGTGTCGTATCCGCAACTGCCGCAGTTGAGTTCGTCCATGGTGCAAGTTTTGCCCATTTGCTTTAAAATGCGCTTGATTTCCTCTTCGGACGGCATATTTTTATCGACTTCGATATAATTATGCTCTTTTTTTATCTCCGCATGAGAATATTGGTTTACGTCGAAGTCCTCGTCGCCGGCATATTTAGACACCAATGCGAAATCGCGCACGGGAAGTCTGTGATATTTTTCCATAACGGGTCCGCAAATACAACCGCCCGCGCAAGAGTTCATTTCAATAAAACACTTGTGAATATTGCCGTTTTCAATGTCTTTTAACGCCGAAATACAATTTTCAGTACCGTCAATGGTAATGTATGTATAATTCGGGTTTTTATTAGTCATCGATTTAATTACGCCGCCGACCGTGGGGAAAATTCTGGCAAGACTTTTTTTAGTCGTGTCGGTCTCTTTTTTCAACTCGATTTTTGCCGATTTAAGCCAATTTGTCAACTCTTCAAAAGTCAACACGGCGTCGACGATGCCGGGGTATCTTTGCGCCTCGTCTTTTTTGGAAAGACAAGGTCCGATAAACACGGTTTTTGCGCCGGGATATCTCTTTTTAATGTCCGTGCAATGCGCTTGCATAGGCGACATTATATCGGATAAATACTGCAATTCGTCGGGGAAAAACTTTTGTATAAGCAAGTTTACCGAGTGACAACAAGAAGAAATGACGATATCTCTCTCTTCTTTTTCGAGCATTTTTTCATACTCTCTCTTTATGATAGTCGCACCGATTGCAGTTTCTTCAACATCAAAAAATCCCAATTTTTTAAGCGCGTCTCTCATCGAGTCTATGCCCACCCCGTCGTAATTTGCGACAAACGAAGGCGCAAGCGAAACGATAATTTTATCGCCCGCCATAAGCATAACTTTTACTTTTTCGACCTCGCTTACTATTTCTTTGGCGTTTTGCGGACAAACTACAAAGCATTGACCGCATAAAATACACTCGTCCTCTAAAATGTGTGCTTGGTTGCCCGAAAACTTTATAGATTTAACGGGACAGTGCCTTATGCACTTATAGCAGTTTTTGCAATTTGATTTTTTTAATGCCAAACACGAACTCATAATAAAATACCTCGTATTAAGGAATTAGCACAAGATTTCTCTTGTGCTTTTCCGTTAAAAATCTAAATTTAATTAAATTTGCTTTTAATTTGCTTTTCAAAAAACTCTTTAACCGTTTCGGGCGAAACCGAGAAGAAATCGTCGTCAACTGTGACGCAAACGCCTTCTTGGCATCTTCCCATACAAAACGCGCCGGAAAGTTCTACTTGGTCTTCCAATTTGTTTTCCGCGATTAAGTATTGCAATTGCTCTACTACTTGTCTCGAGCCTTTAATGTGGCAAGAACTACCTATACAAACTGTTACTTTCATCTTTTCTATCTCCTTATTCGTATTCAACTACGTTTATCCAAGAATGTAAAAATTCACGTTCTTTTTCGTTGCCCTTCGTAAGTTGGCTTGCAGCAACGATGGGCATCCATTTTTGTACGTATTTTTTGTCTGTATTGGTCTTTGTGCAGAACAGATCTAAATACTTCTTTGCTCCGCTTATGTCGCCGTTAAGCCAGAACAACAAATATGTTCTTGCCGCGTCGGCGGAAGCGTTGCCTTGAGTAACGTGCGACCAGTCGATTATATACGCCTTGTCGTTTTCGTCGATGATGATGTTAGAGGGGTTGAAATCTCCGTGACAAATCTTGTCGTGCTTGGGCATAGACTCGAGTCTCGTAAGCAAATCGTAACGAGTGGTTGCGTCTAAATCGCAAGCCATGATTTTTCTTATGAATTTATCCCTTTGTCTGTTTAAAAGCGGGCTCTTTTTAGATTGAATGTCGATTTGAATATCGACCATTCTGTCGAGATACTCGTCTTTCTTTTCGGGGTGTTCTTTCATCAATTCAGCCATCGTTTTTCCCTTGATATACTCGGAAACGATTGCCCATTTGCCGTCAAAACTTTCAACCGATTTGATTTTAGGTACGTTGATGTCGGTTCTTTCTATTCTGGCTTGGTTTAAAGCCTCGTTTAAAATGTCGTCTTTGGGGTAAGTTTCGTTAAACAATTTGATGCAATTGTCTTTATCGCGATAAACCGTTTTGTTGTTTCTAACGGCTATAATTCTGTCAAAGTTCATAATTTGCCTCCTTATTTAACATTATTTTGCACTTTTCTTTGCTTTACGATACGCTTGTTTGAAGTTGTGAACGTCATCTGCTTCGGTATCGGTGTTTTCCAAGGTAGGAACTTCTTTTTCAACGAACTTCTTGCCGTAATAAGCGTCAAGATACATTTGTTTGATTTCGCTCATCAACGGATATCTCGGGTTTGCGCCCGTGCATTGATCGTCGAACGCTTGTTCGGTCATCGCGTCAAGTCTATCCAAGAAGTCTTTTTCATCGGGAACGTAATCCTTGATGGTCGGCTTCATACCTACGCGCGCCTTCAATTCGTCGATTGCCTTGATTAAGTTTTCAAGACTTTCTTGATCGTTTTTACCCTTTAATCCCAAACTTTCGGCAACCATTGCATAACGTGCCAAAGTGTGAGGATATCCGTATTGCGGGAACGTACCCATCTTTGCGGGAACTTCTTGAGCGTTAAATCTCAATACTTCGTCGATCATAAGCGCGTTTGCGAGACCGTGAGGCAAATGATGGAATGCGCCGAGTTTGTGTGCCATAGAGTGGCATACGCCGAGGAATGCGTTTGCAAACGCCATACCTGCCATAGTAGCCGCATTTGCCATCTTTTCTCTTGCTTCGGGGTCGTTAGGACCGTTGTCGTATGCTCTGGGCAAATACTCGAATATTACTTTCAACGCTTGAATTGCCAAGCCGTCGGTATAATCGGTAGCCATCATAGACGCAATTGCTTCCAAAGCGTGAGTTACTGCGTCGATACCCGAGCAAGAAGTCAAGCCCTTGGGTGCGCTCATGTGGAAGTCGGCGTCGATAATTGCCATCTTGGGCATCAATTCGTAATCCGCAAGAGGATACTTAACGCCCGTCTTTTCATCGGTAATTACGGCGAACGGAGTTACTTCAGAACCAGTACCTGCCGAAGTCGGGATAGCGATGAAGTATGCCTTTTCGCCCATCTTCGGGAATGTGTAGATACGTTTTCTGATATCGCAGAATCTCATTGCCATATCCATGAAATCTACTTCGGGGTGTTCGTACATTACCCACATAATCTTACCAGCGTCCATTGCAGAACCGCCGCCGAGCGCGATAATCGTGTCGGGTTTGAACGCTCTCATTTGTTCAGTACCCTCTTTAGCGCAAGCAAGCGTCGGGTCGGGAGCAACGTTGAAGAACGTGGTGTGTACAATTCCCATTTGATCTAATTTATCTGTAATAGGTTTAGTGTAACCATTGTTATATAAGAAACTATCCGTTACGATAAACGCTCTCTTCTTGCCCATAACGGTCTTTAATTCATCAAGCGCAACGGGTAAGCAACCTTTCTTTAAGTAAACCTTTTCGGGGGCTCTGAACCAAAGCATATTCTCTCTCCTTTCTGCAACAGTCTTAATATTAATTAAATGCTTAACGCCGACGTTTTCCGAAACGGAGTTACCGCCCCAAGAACCGCAACCGAGCGTGAGCGACGGAGTCAACTTGAAGTTGTACAAGTCGCCGATACCGCCTTGAGAAGAGGGAGTGTTTACCAAAATACGGCAAGTCTTCATTCTGTTGTAGAATTTTTGTAATTTTTCTTGTTCCGTAACGGTATTCAAATAAATCGAAGAAGTGTGTCCGTAACCGCCGTCGGCAATTAACTTTTCAGCCTTATCGAACGCCTCGTCGATGTCTTTAGCCCTGTACATTGCAAGTACGGGAGACAATTTTTCGTGAGCAAATTCTTCGGAAAGGTCTACGCTCTCTACCTCGCCGATTAAAATCTTCGTTCCTTCGGGAACTTTTACGCATGCGAGTTCTGCAATTTTGCATGCCTTTTGACCGACTATCTTTGCGTTTAACGCGCCGTTGATAATAATTGTCTTTCTTACTTTTTCGGTCTCTTCTTTATTCAAGAAATAGCAGCCGCGAGCAGCAAATTCTGCCTTAACCGCGTCGTAAACTTTATCCAAAACGATAACAGATTGCTCGGATGCGCAAATCATACCGTTATCAAACGTCTTGGAGTGGATAATCGAGTTGACAGCCAAAACGATATCTGCGGTGTCGTCGATAATTGCGGGTGTGTTACCTGCGCCGACGCCCAATGCCGGTTTACCGGACGAATATGCCGATTTAACCATACCGGGACCGCCGGTTGCCAAAATGATGTCTGCCTCTTTCATCAAAAGGTTGGTCATTTCAAGCGACGGAACGTCTACCCAACCGATAATTCCTTCGGGTGCGCCCGCCTTAACCGCTGCTTCAAGCACAACCTTTGCAGCCGCGATAGTGGATTTTTTTGCTCTCGGGTGCGGGCTGATGATGATACCGTTTCTCGTCTTCAAGCAAATCAAAGTCTTGAAAATTGCGGTAGAAGTGGGGTTTGTCGTGGGAATAACAGCCGCTACCAAACCGATAGGCTCGGCAACTTTTTTAATGCCGTATTCTTTATCCTCTTCCAAAACGCCGCAAGTCTTTACGTGTCTATATGCGTTGTAAATATATTCGGAAGCGAAGTGGTTTTTAATTACCTTGTCTTCTACTACTCCCATTCCCGTTTCTTCAACTGCCATTTTAGCAAGGGGAATACGCATTTGGTTTGCTGCGGTTGCCGCGGCAAAGAAAATCTTGTCCACCTGCTCTTGTGTGAAGTTTGCAAAAATCTTTTCCGCTGCTCTTACCTGCGCGATTTTCGCTTCAAGTGTTTCTACGCTATCTACAATATCGTATACTTTATCTTCCATTTTAGTAAACCTCCGTTTTACCTTGATTTTAAATTCAAATACGCAAGAGATAATGACAAATCTTCTTGCAATACATTAATACCGTCTTTAGTTTTTAATTTTACGGGAGCAAAATTCCAAATCGCCTTTACGCCGCTATCTACCAGCGTGTCGCAAATTTCTTGCGCGTAAGTTTTCGGCACGGCGATTATTCCTATATTAATATTATTGTCTTTGCAGTAATCTTTTAATTGCGTAGACGATAAAATTTTTATTCCGTTTTCGCTTTGCCCCGTTTTGTTTTCGTCATTGTCGAACGCCGCAGATATTTTCATACCGAATTTTTCAAACCCGTCGTAATCTAATATCGCTTTGCCTAATTTCCCCACGCCGATTAAAACGATGCCCGTTTTAACGCCGTTTATCACTTTTTCTATGTCTTCTATAAGTTCGGCTGTTTTATAACCGACTTTAGGCTTACCCTTGTCGCAAACCGAACTCAAATCTTTTTTAACTTGAACCGCCCCGAAAGACAGCGCGTTTGCGATAGTTGACGTAGAAATCGTTTCCCTTTCGTCTTTTACGTTGTATAAAAATTCAAGGTACGTCGGGAGTCTGCCCAATGTGGCTTTTGTAATTTCACACATGTTGTCTCCTTAAGTTTGCTCATCCCTTATCTTTTGACTAAATTATACAACTTTATTTTTCGTTTGAGAATTGCTTTTTAAGCATATAGATATATCAAATATAGATATACCATTTATCTATTTAATTTTAACATAAGCCGTTTGAAGTTAAAATTTGCGTTTTCGCTTGTTTTTACGCGGATTTTGCAAAACGGATATAATATATATCTATTTTAACGATAAGACTTTGTCTGTTTATCTACAAAGGCGTTTTATCCGTTTTTTAAGGGCGAATTACCGCGGAAAATATATGCGCGATTTTATATAAACGTACGTATTTCAAACCTTGGTAGAACAAACCGCAAACTTGGCACAGTTTTATCGTTTCAAAGCATATTTTGCGGCATGTAGTGTTTTTACGCCGTAAAGTCGACCGTAAAATATACAAATCTATCTTGTTTTTGTACATGGCTGCGGCTTGTTTGAACAAGGCAAACGACTGAACACGTACTATACGTACTTGAAAGTCGTTTAACGCAGTACAAATCGACTTGACGGCGCAAAAATTGTTCTAATAGGGTTGGGAATACGTACCCCTATTTAAATTTAACAAAAAAACACTTGTCTGTCAAGTCGTTTTTTAAATTTATTTTCGTCAATTTTTGTTTTATAAACGAAAAACGCCATATAAAAAGGAAGATAGTAAAATCTTCCTTTAAAAAACGCCATTTTAAGTTTATTCCAAAGTCAAAAACAACGCCATTTTAAACTTTTTGGTTGCTTTTACGTAGTGTCTGCCTTGTTTTGCAAACTTGAAATTTTCTCCCGCTTTAATGGGGTACTCCTTTCCTTCGTAGCCGATAACGCCCTCTCCGTCGAGCGCGAAAATCAAAGCCTCGCCCGGGGCGGCATGCTCAGTCAAACCCGTACCCTCGTCAAACGCCATAACAACAAACTTCATTTTGTCGTTGCTTGCGATGTCTGCGTTGACTATTTTGCCGTCTTGATAAGGCACTAAATCTTTTAATGCAAATACGTTGCCGTCTTTAATAATTCCGTTCATTTTACTATCTCTCCTTATGGTTAATTCGGTATAAACCGCGCCCGTTTGCGTTTTTACGCCGAGCGGGATATCTTCGTTTATTATTACCGCTTGTCCCTCGTTTAATTGTTTTGAAAAATCTTTATTGTAAGCCGACGCGCCGCCGTAATTTACAAACAAAATTTTTTTATCTCTATACGTTTCGGGGCTGATATCGGTGTTTTTAGCGAGCGAAAAGTAAATTACGCCTTTAATATCTTCTAACGATACCGTACAGCCGTCGATAATTTCGTTTTCGTCTTTTACTTTAAACACTTTTCCCGCTTTAATCATTCTATTTTTTATTATTTCCTTATTATATAATATATATTCGTTTTTATATTTAATTTAATCGGCTAAAAATTTGCTTTGCTTGGTGGCTGTTTCAATGCCAAAAAATTTACTTTTTAAAGTCAATTACTTCCCTTTTGGATTTAGTCAATTCGGTGATAAAGTCGTTGTCGAATTTAGACAATTTATAATCTTTTTTATAAATCATAACGTCTTTAAATAATTTTGTATTGTCTTCGCAGTCTTTTTGCACCAAATTATATCTTGAAAGCGTTTCTTGCGGAACGGGAGAAACCCACATAAAAGTGTCTATACTTGTGGACAAAACCTCGAATTGGCTCGCCCTTTCAAAAACGAAAATCCTCCTTTTGGCATTCCCAGGCAACTCCTCTTTTTTAAGCGAGGCAAGCGAGACCGACGGAACGTAAGGGTCGGCGTGCGCAAGTTCGATATAGTCGTTTAAATCGGCGAAAGTAATTTTTTTAAGTTCTGCCATGGGGTTGTCCTTGTTCATCACAAGCACGTATTTAAACGTAGCCACAACCTCGCTTGTAAAACCTTTTTCCTCGAATAATTGCTTGTAATATTTGTCGTATTCTTCCGCGTACCTTATTATGCCCAAACGATAGCCGTCTTCGGACACGTTTTTAACCGTTCTTAAAGAGTTTGTCTCTTTGTACAAAACTTCAAACCCGTCGGCATAACTCAACTGCTTTGAAAAGTTGGCAAACGCTACCCCTATATAACTCGCCCTCGGCACTGAAACGGAAAAAGTCTTTTTAGGTTGAGAAATACCCAAAAACATACTCTCTACGTCGTCCACTTGCTTTAAAATGGATTTTGCGTATTTAATAAAAACTTCTCCGTCGGGGGTCAATTCCATACCCTTTGCCGAACGGGTAAAAATGGTAATGTTTAAAGACGATTCCAATTCTTTAATCGCTCTGGATAAATTGGGTTGACCGATAAACAAATTTTCGGCAGCCTTGTTTATAGACCCCGTATTCGCCACTTCTACCGCATATTTTAAATGGGCTAAATTCATATAATACCTCTTAATTAATACAACAAAAACGTTGTTTAGTGTGATTTCGGCTTGTTTTTTCTCGCATAAAAACGAAAAACGTTTATTTTGCACGGCACAAAGCGTTTAATTCGCGCAATACATAAACGCAAAGCATTTATTTTAAGAACGCGAAAATTTTACTTTATTCGGCGCAAAATATTTACGCAAACCGTCGGCTAAAATAGTCAACTTAAACCGTTTGCGCAAAATTTTAAACTCGCCTTTAAATGCACTTCTTACATTATTATACACAAAATATCCGTTTTAGTCAAAAAATATTGTAAACTATTTAAAAAATGCAAAATCGCAAACTAATGCAAGCACGTTTTTAATCTCGCATTTTGTTACTTTAATAAAAAACGCTTTAAATTGCGCCGTTTTACCGTGAAAATCACATTTTTAAGCACAAAAGGAAAAGGACGCCTATAATTTAAGCGTCCTTTTGTTTAATTTTACTTAATTATTTAACGATAGGTCCTGCTTTTACCAAAGCCTTGCCTGCTTCGTTAGTCTCGTATTTAGCGAAGTTCTTGTTGAATCTTGCAGCCAAATCTTTAGCCTTCTCTTCCCAAACGCTTGCGTCTTGGTAAGTGTCTCTCGGGTCAAGAATGTGAGAATCAACGCCGTTCAACTCGGTGGGTACTTCAAAGTTGAAGTAAGGAATAGTCTTTGTGGGAGCGTTGTTGATATCGCCGTTTAAAATAGCGTCGATAATTCCACGAGTATCCTTAATGGAAATTCTCTTGCCAGTTCCGTTCCAACCGGTGTTTACAAGGTAAGCCTTTGCGCCGGAAGCCTTCATCTTCTTAACCAATTCTTCAGCGTATTTAGTGGGGTGCAATTCAAGGAATGCTTGACCGAAGCATGCGCTGAACGTAGGAGTAGGCTCGGTTATTCCTCTTTCAGTACCTGCAAGTTTAGCAGTGAAACCGGACAAGAAATAATATTGAGTTTGCTCGGGAGTCAAAATAGAAACCGGAGGCAATACGCCGAATGCGTCAGCCGAAAGGAAGATTACGTTTTTAGCAGCGGGTGCGCTGGAAATAGGTCTAACGATGTTCTTAATGTGGTTGATAGGATAAGATACTCTCGTGTTTTCGGTTACGGACTTGTCTGCAAAGTCGATTTTGCCGTTTTCGTCAAGCGTAACGTTTTCCAAAAGAGCGTCTCTTCTTATAGCGTTGTAAATGTCGGGTTCGCTGTCTTTGTCGAGGTTGATAACCTTTGCATAGCAGCCGCCTTCGAAGTTGAATACGCCGTTATCGTCCCAGCCGTGTTCGTCGTCACCGATTAAAAGACGCTTGGGATCGGTAGACAAAGTAGTTTTACCGGTACCCGAAAGACCGAAGAATATTGCGGTGTTCTTTCCGTCCATATCGGTATTTGCCGAGCAGTGCATAGAAGCAATGCCTTTAAGGGGCAAATAGTAGTTCATCATAGAGAACATACCCTTCTTCATTTCGCCGCCGTACCAAGTGTTGATAATAACTTGTTCGCGGCTGGTGATGTTGAACGCAACGCAAGTTTCGCTGTTTAAGCCGAGTTCTTTATAGTTTTCGACTTTTGCCTTGGAAGCGTTGTAAACGATGAAATCGGGTTTAAAGTTTTTCAACTCTTCTTCGGTGGGTTGAATAAACATGTTTTTAATAAAGTGAGCTTGCCAAGCGACCTCAACGATAAATCTAACAGCCATACGAGTGTCTTTGTTTGCGCCGCAGAAAGCGTCTACAACGTACAAATCTTTATTGGAAAGTTCGTTGATAGCGATTTCTTTAACCGTTGCCCAAACCTTTTCGCTCATGGGGTGGTTGTCGTTTTTATAACCTTCGCTTGTCCACCAAACGGTGTTTTCGGAATTCTTATCCATGACGATATATTTGTCTTTGGGCGAACGTCCGGTATAGATACCCGTCATAACGTTTACTGCGCCGAGTTCCGAAACTTTACCTACTTCATAGCCCGTCAAAGCGGGGTCTGTTTCAGCCTTGAAAAGTTCGTCGTAAGAAGGATTATAAACAACCTTGCCTACGCCTTTGATACCATAATTAAGCAAATCATTATTATTCATAAACTTTACCTCATTATAAATTTATTTACATAACGATTATACAACAATATTTTAATTTAGACAACTGTTTTTATCAAATTTGCTTTGCTTATTTTGCATATAAGTATGTCGAATGGGGATATACCCTTTTATCTCTTGATAAAACTGTGAAAAACGCGTGTTGAATTTAAAAAGCACAATAATTAAATCGTTTCATTATTTATAAAAGGTAAAAGTCCGCCTTAATTGCGTAAAGCAAAAACGGCGGACTTTTTTTAGTTAAGCCTTAAAACTTATTTAGTTTTTAAATTAAGCGGCTGTGTTTGCGTCGTAACCGATTATATCGCCCTTATTGTCGTGAGCGGAAATATTACCGCTGTTGGTACAGTCATCGGATACGCTCGAACCCGCGCCGAGATAGCCCGAAATGCCGCCTACGTTTGTATAGCCGTTTATATCGCCGTAGTTTGCGCAAGAAGAAATTTGACTGTTGTTGACCGTCCAACCAACTATACCCGCAAAACCTTTATTGTTCGCACTTCCCTCTACTCCGTCCGCTAAATTTATGTCGCCGTAGTTTACGCAATTCTTAACAGTTGCCGCACAACTTCCGCCAGCAATACCGCCGACGTATGCTAAACCGACAATTGTTCCGTAGTTTGCACAGTTAGTGTAAGTGCTCCCGCCGGTAGATGCTTCCCAGCCCATTATACCGCCTGCACCGTTATTGCCGCAAGTTACGTTACCGTAATTTACGCAATCGGAAATATCGAGTTTGTTGTTTGTCCAACCGATAATACCGCCGCAATATTTTGCTTGCGCCGATACGTCACCATAGTTTGCGCAATTCTTAATTGTTCCCGTGGCTTTTGTCATACCTAAAATACCGCCGACGTACGCTTCTTTTGCACTTGTCGTGCTGATAGTAGCGAAACTCTTTACGTTTTCGATTACAAATCCCGCATCTGCAGTATAAGCAAGCGCGCCCGCTCTTGTAGAACCTTTTGCAGAGCCAGCGATTACAAGGTTTTTAACTGTACCCGAAACACCTTCAAAAAGTCCGACTGCGTTAGACGAAGCCTCACCCGAAGCAATTTTTACGGTATAACCGTTGCCGTCGAAATTACCGCCAAAATAACACCAACCGCTGTTTGTGTTTACTCCTCTGTTTGCGATAGGAGTCCAAGTGCCGTTGCTCATATCCAAACTTGCAGCGAGTTTGAAATATACGCCTTTTGCGTAAGTCGTGCTCTTCGTACCGGAATATTGAGTTTGCATATATTTAAGTTGAGCCGCAGTCTTGATGATATAGGGGTCTTCTGCCGTTCCCGTTCCGCTTTCATAACTTTCGGCAACGGAAGTTCCGTCCCAAACGTCTGCAGCCTTATAAGTTACGGTGACAGTCGTGTTTTCGGTCATTCTGCCCGCAAGCCAGAACATATCGGGGAGATAACCGTCGATTTCGGGAGATTGAGTCTCGGTCTTGCCGTAAATTGCGTTTTTATCGATTAAAACTTCTTTATTGTCGGCAGCCTTGCTTCCGTCTTCAAGTTGATAAACAATAGTAAGTGTGTATTGTACTTTCTTTTGGTCGAATACCGCATAATAAGTTGCGTCGTCGGTTACTTCGGGAAGTTCGGATAAAACTTCACCGTCTTCGCTCGTCGCCCAACCCTTAAACGTATAAACGTAATCGTCTTCGGGTTTTGTGGGAGTTCCGTCGTCATATGCGGGAATAGCGTTCTTTTGTACCAAAGTAGTTTTTGTAACGCCGTTTACAACCCACGTGATGCTGTAAAGTAATCTGTTTTCGGTGAATACCGCATAATAAGTGGTGGAAACGGTAACTGCGGGGAGTTCGGATAAAACCTCGCCGCCCTCGGTAGTTGCCCAACCTTTAAACACGTATTCGGCAATTTCGGTTGCCGCTTTTTCGGGAGTTTTTCCGTAATCGGGAGTAGCGTTGTACTCGAATTTCTTTGTTTCTTTTACTCCGTCCACAACGAACGTTATCGTGTAATATCTGGTAGTTCCTTCAAATACGGCATAATAAGTCGTATCTTCGGTAATCGTTTCGTTTGCAAGGTCAACGACTGCGCCGCCTTGGGTCTTTGCCCAACCTTTAAACACGAATTCGCTTTCGTTTGTGGGTGCTTTCGTGGGAGTTTCGCCTTGGTAAACGGGTGCTTCGTTAATTCTTACGTAAGTAGAACCTTCTCTGCCTTCGTTGTTCCATTTAACTATAAATCTGATTCTCGTCGAGGTGTAAACCGCAAAGTAAGAGGTGTTTTCAACGACTGTTTCTTGAGTGAGATCGACTACTTCGCCGTCGGAAGTTTTTGCCCAGCCGACAAACGTATAACTGTAATCGTCATCGTCCGCTTTAGTGGGGGTTGCTCCCTTATATTCGGGCGCGCTGCCGTATTCTACCTCGGTAGTTGCGTGACCAGTGCCGTTTACCCAAGTAACCGTGTAAGTTTTAGTCGTAGTAGCGAATTCTGCCGTCAACGTAACGTCGTCCGTAATTGCGGGAAGTTCGGTTTCGTAAACGGTTTCGCCGATTTTCCAACCCTTAAAAGTGTAAACGTATTGAGCGTCTTCGTCTTTTGTGGGTGTTTCGCCGTCGTAAGTAATGACTGTGCCGTATTTAAACGTTGCCGTCTTTACGGTGTTGCCGTCTACTACGAAAGTAGCGGTGTACGAACGCTTTGCTTGGTTGAAAGTAGCCTTGTAAGTAGCGTCTTTAGTCGCCGCGGGGAAATCCGCAACTACTATGCCGTCTTCGTCAGCCCAGCCCGCAAACGTATAAGAATATTCTGCGTCGGAAGGCTTTGTCGGCGTTTCGCCGCCATAACTTACCGCGCCGCCAGAAACTACTTCCGTTTCATACAAAACCGTATCGTCGTAATTGACGAATTTGATTTTGTAATTGTCGGGTTCTGTATCGGCACAGCCCCAAAGCGCACAACAAGAGACTAAAAAAGTCAATAGAAGTGTGGTTACAATAAATTTTCTCATGATTTTCTCCTTTTCGGCGGATGAGAATAGTTCCGCCTTAATAATTTTTATTTTCAAATCCCTTTTCGGGGAATTTACTTTACTTGATTTAGTGCGATTTACTTGATTGTTTAACGCTAAATTTTTTTGATTTTTAATAATCGTCTATCACGGCAAATACGGAGCGATACTTGCCGACTTTACCGCATACGTATGCTCCGTTTTGCACTTTTTTGCTTAATCTATAATGTTTGCCGTACCGCCCTCGGTGCAGTTTTCTTGAGTCGAAGTGGACGTGAGTTGACCGCAAATTTTGCCGACCGTTCCGCCACCTAAAATGTCGCCGTTATTGGTGGAGTTTTTAACCGCGCCGTAGCCGTAGTTAGACCCCGCAATACCGCCTACGTTTACCCCGTCGGAATAAACTTTGCCGTTATTTGTACAAGAATTTACCACGCCGCCGTTGAGCGCGCCGACAATACCGCCGACGTAATTTTTGTTTGCCTTTACGTAGCCGTAATTTTCACTGCCCGTGACGGTTGCATACACCAAAACGTCGTTTACGGTTTTACCCTCTACTCTTCCAGCAATGCCGCCCGTAACCGAGTTTTGCGAAGTCGAGGTGTTGTTTACAAAGCCGTAGTTTTTACAGTCGGTAACATAAACCGCTTTAGTCGTAACCGAAATCGTGCCGACAACGCCGCCCACCGAAGAGCCTTTGCCGTAAACGGTTGCGCGGTTTTCGCAAGAAGTAACGTCGCCTTGAGTGACTTTACCCGCTATGCCGCCAACGTGAGTCGTGCCTTTTACAATACCTTTATTGAAGCAAGACTGTATATCGAGACACTCCGTAAGTCCGGCAATGCCGCCCGTATAGGTTGCGCCCGTTATAGGCGAATAATTGTAGCAGTTTTTGATTATTCCGCTACCCTTTGAAGCATAAGAAATTATACCCGCCGAGCCGTTGTATTCGGTAGTGATTACGCCGTAGTTTGCGCAGTCTTCTATATTTAATTCCGACGCCGTGAAGAACGCGCCGACTATGCCCGCCGCTCTGCCGTATGCGGTGATATTGCCATAGTTTATACAATTTGTTACGGTTACGCCCGAAGTGTTGCCGACTATTCCGCCGACGCCGCCCGTGATTTTATCCGCGGTGGAAACTACGTTGCCGTAATTTATCGAGTTTTTAATAGTCGCGCCGCCAACCGTCATACCAACAATGCCGCCGACGTAATCGCCCGACGAATTGACGTTGACGTAACTTTTTACGTTGTCCAAAATTCCGCCCGCGCCCAAGGAGTAAGCGATGCCGCCCGCCCTCGAAGAAGAGGAAATGTCGCCCGTAACGGTAAGGTTTTTGACCGTGCCCGAAACGCCCTCGAACAAACCTACGCCGAATACCGACGCGTTTTGACAATTGATTTTAATAATGTGACCGTCGCCGTCGAACACGCCCGCAAAATAACTCCAATTGTAGTTTGTAAACGCGCTTCTGTGCGCTATGGGCGTCCAGAATGCCGCCGACATATCGAGGTTGGAAACGAGTTTGTAATAAACGTCTTTAGAATATTGTTGTTTATCTGCGCCCGAGTTTACGGTTTGCATATATTTAAGTTGAGCCGCCGTTTTGATTATATACGGGTCTTCTTTAGTTCCCGTGCCGCTTTCATAACCTTCGGCAACGGAAGTTCCGTCCCATTTAAGCACCGAAGAATAAGTCACCGTAACAGTCGTATCCTCGGTCATATACCCTTTAACCGACGCTTTGTCGGGAGTGTAACCGTCGATTTCGGGAGACTCGATATCGTAAAGGTCTCCGTAAAACACGTATTCGGTTTTTTGAGTGGTTTCGCCGTCCTTATCGTAAATAATAGTCAAAAGGTACGATTTCAACACTTTTTCGTAAGTTGCCGTAAAGGTCAAATCTTCGTTGGCTTGCGGAAGAGTTTTATATAAAGTGTCGCCTATCGACCAACCTATAAATTTATACGAGTATTGCTCGTCTTCTTGTTTAGTCGGCGTATTGCCCGAATATTCGGGGGTTTCTCCGCAGTAATAATTCTCTTCGGATAAGACGTTTTTGTCTTCGTTTATAAATTTTACTTTGACTTGAAGTTTTACTTCGGTAAACACAGCCTCGTATTCCACGCCGTCGGTAGTGAGTCTGGGTAAGTCGCCCGTGTAAACGGTGTCGCTGCCCTTTAACTTCCAGCCTTTAAATTCGTAAGTCACGTTTTTGCCCGCTTTTTTATAAGGCGTACCGAAATATTTAGGCACACTGCCCATCGGGTAAGACAAAACTATTTCTTCGCCCTCGACGATGAATTTTACTCTACCCGAAGAAGTCTTTTTAATAATCGCGGTATAAGTTTCGTCGGCTTTTGCCGCGGTAAAGGGTTTATCCCAACCCGTTATTTCGATTAAATTTCCGTCTTTTACAAACGAAGTTTCCCCATCGTAACTCGGCATTTCGTTGTAATTATAGTTTTTAACCGTGCTTTCGCCGTCAACTATAAACGTGATTTTATATATCGCTTGACTTTGGTTGTAAGCCGCCTTAAAGACGGTGTTTTTATAAACTTTGGGTAAAGAAGAATATACGACTTCGCCTATAGACCAGCCCGAAAATTCGTATCTATATCCTTGCTCGTCCGCTCTTGTGGGCAATTCTTTGTCATACATCGGCACAGTGCCCGATTGCACCGATTTTGCAAGGAGCAACGTTCCGTCGTAATCGACAAAGTTTACCGTAACCGTTTTGGGAGCGGTGGGTTTGTTTTCCTTTTTCTTGCAACCCGTGAAAAATAAAGCAGATGAAGAAACTATGAAAATAAGCAATAAAAACGTAAGTTTAAACGGTAGATTTTTACGTATTTTTTCAACTAAATCTTTACGCATTTTCTTCCCCTCCGTTTATTTTTTCAAGCGACCAATTTTTAGCCGTGAGGTTTAAACTGAAATCGAATATACCAACCACGCAGTCTCCGTCGCCGAAATCGAATTCTCTTATAATTACTTTAGAACCGTTTACGTATAAAGCAAGCACGTTGCCCGTCTTTTCGACTTTCAACTCGACGTAATTGCCGCTTACGTAACTAAACCACGGCGCGGAAGAGGACTCTTGCGAAGTGCTCCAATCGTATACGCCGTTTATCTTTTCTACAGTACCTACGTTTGTAGAGGTGAGACCCGCAGAACCGTCTACGTAAAGATATACCGATTTGTTTCTGTTTTTAATCGACAAACCGAACTTAGGCCACTCGTCGCCGCTTATGTTCGAGTTTACCGTAAACGAAACGGCATAAATAAAGTCTTTACCGGCGTTTTGTCTAAGGTGAGTTTCTTGTACTCCACTTTTGTTAAATCCTACGGCATAAGGCGTGCAATATGCGCCGTCCGTTTGAACGAACATACCGTAATCGCCCCATTCTCCCGAAGTTTCGTAATATTTGCCGAAAGCGGTAAGGATTTTTTTGTTTAAATAAGCATAACCGTCGTAAGAAAGGTTTTTCACTCCCGAAAAAGCGGGGGCGTAAGGCGAACCGTCGTATAAATCGCTAAACACGTCTACGTATTTCAAATTGATATATTTTGCGTAGTCCTCGAGCGATGAATTGTACGCTTTTATCGCCTCGTTGTCCGCGGTTAAACTCCTTGACGGAATTGCCGAAACCACTGTAAGTTGCATTTCGGGATATTTTGTATTAAATGCGTCGATAAACGCTTTAGTGTCGTTAAACGCGCTCAAAACGCCGTTTTCTAAATCGCACTCAGGTGCGAAAAGCACTTGATTTGGCGCGTACTCCGCTATTTTGTCGAGGTTTTCCGTCCAATAATTTACCGAACTACCCGATTTTGCAATACTCATCGTTTTGCCGAGCAAAGAAAGATTTTTAGTAAGTCCGCCGCCCAAAGCGTCGTCGAATATTCCGCCGCCGATTAAAAGCACGTTGGTTTTTTCGGGCGTTTCGTCTTTAGTGAAGCCGTTTTCGGTGATTAAAAGGTGCGTTGCGGGGTTTTCCCACTCTATTCCGCCCTCGGAATAATATCCCCAATTCGTCTTGATGCCGTTTATCGTGTTTCTTAAAGAACAAGCAAAAGTAATTTCGTTTAACGCCGCTCTGCGCGTAAGTCCCAATGAAATGTAAGGTATTTCTACGCTGACTTTATATCCCGCATAGCCGTCGAACAAGATATTTGTTTGTTTTGTCTCGATTTTAACTTCGCCGCCAAAATTATTCCAATAACCGTTTGACGCGACGTAACAGAGATATCGTCCGTTTGCCGCCACCAAAAATCTGTAATTGTTTTGATTAAACGAATTTTCGTTTGTAGACTTTCTGCCGATGATAAATTCTGCGTTGTCTAAATAGCCGAGCGTGGGTTGAGTTTCCATCTGCGTGAATACCACGCTGTCTTCAACCAAGGCGTTTACTATAAGCGATTTTTCACCGTAAACCGCCGACCAATGCGATTTTGCCTTTATCGAACTCGACTCAACCGTCAAAACGACGTCGTTTTTATTGAACAAGTCTTTAAGCGCGACCGCTACCGTGGCGTTGCCGCTCGGCATAGTAAATTCGTTGCCGCTTATTTTTTCGCCGTTTACAGTGTAATAATCTACTTCTTTTCCGTAAGAAACGTAAGTTTTTAAAGTTACTTTATCTCCCGCGTTTGCAACGACAGGATTTGCCGAAATTACGCCGTACTCGTCGTCTTCGGTAATTATTTCATATCCGTCGTCTGCGGAATACACCGCCGAGAGATATACGTTGCTATCGGGCATTGTAAACGAGTTTGAATTTAATTGCACTCCGTTTAAATACACCGCGTTTACGCTATAACCCTTTTTAGGTAAAGCGGTAAAACTTACCGTTTGACCCTTTTTTGCACTTTCTCTTATGTTAATCACGCCGTAAGAAGAAGTTTCGGCGGTAATCGTGAAAGCGTTTTCGTTTGCACTTTCGTCCGTTTTGCCGCATGCGGTAAAACAGAAAACCGATATGCAAATCAACGATATTGCGCAAAGAATTTTAATTAAACTTAATCTTTTCATTTTTGCGCCTCCGTATTGTCTTTTTTAAGTTTGTTGGTTACGACAAGGCAAATCGCCGCGCACGCCATTACGGCGGCAACCGCAAAAAGCATAACGACGGTTTTACCCTCGTTTGTGCTACTTGACGGCGCAAGTTTTATTCCGTAAACGAAAGCGTTTAAAATTTGCTCTCTCGAAGAGGTCTTCATCGTGCCGCTTACAACCCCGTCGGGATAATAAGTTTTACTCAAAATCGAAGTGTTTTCCTTAAAATCCCACACGAATTGATTTTGATAATTGTACATTTTGTCCGTAACCGAACTTACGTAATTGACGTAGCAAAGCATGTTTTTCTCGTCGAAAGTAAACAAGCCCAAAAGTCCGTCCAAGCCGTCGTTCATTATAATCGACTGTTGGTTTATAAGGAAACACGAAACCACGTTGCCGTTGTCGCCCACAAATTCTCTTTGAGCGATATCGTCCACGAACACGTGACCCGAAATTACCATAAATACGTTTGAATATTTTTTAAGCCATTTATCCCACATTTGGTCGGGGTTGTTTATCGAAGTTTTGCCGTTCCAACCGTAATCGGTGGGTGCTTCGGTGCCCGTAGCGATGAAATATCCGTCGGGATTTAAAAAGCCGTGAGTAGTCACGATTAATCTTCTGTCGGGATAACGCTCGGTTATTTGACAGCACCAATTAAGCACGTCGTCGGAAGGACCGAAGTCGAGCGCGAATATGATATAATCCACGCCGCCCATTGTCACGAGATAATACGCATTGACTATACTGTCGGGCGAATACGAACCGCCCCACTCTTCCCAAACCGTGTATTTTTCGGGCTGGAAAACCTTGTTAAACTCGGTTACGGAGTGGTCTTGTCTGCACTCGTTGTCGTAGTCGTGGTTGCCCGGGATTGCCGCATACGGAAGGTTTGCCTCCGCTTTAAGTCTTTCAAACTGACTTGCTACGAGCGGATATTGTCTTTCCCAATTTCTGCCGTTGGTGTAACCGTCGGTAATATCGCCCGTGGAAACCGCAAATTCTATCTTTTTGGACTGCTTATTGTTTATAAGATAATCGAATGAATAATGAAGCGTCGATTGATAATGGTTTGTAAGCATTTGAAGGTCGGGAAGAACCGCAAGCGTGTAGTCTTGCGTTTCAAACAAATCGCCGTCGAAATACAAATCGTTTGTAGCCATGTACGCGTTGTTGCGGTACATCGAAGTGTCTTTAAGCACCGTTTTGCCGAGAGTGAGATAAACGTTAAACATAAGACTCGACCTTGTTTTATACGAAATATCGTTTGCAAAGTCGTAATCGTTTTTCACTTCGGGTGCGGTAAGCGCGGACGAATAAAGCGTGACTTGCTTTATAAAACCTTTAAAAGGTCTCTTTTCCGCATTGTTGAACCAATCGCCGCCTATTGCGTGTTGTTTTTGAATTTTATTTAATTCCGAACCCGTGCCGCAAGCGACTTCTTGCTTTAAACTGCCGTTTACGTACAACGCGAAAACTCCTCTGTCGGTATATCTGACTACCGCGATATGCTCGTACTTGCCCGTCCTTAAATCAACTTCGTCAAAGTCGAAATTCTTTTCGTAAGAATTCCAATTTACGTGAAGATTACCGTATGAGTTTACCGAGTACGAAAGCATTGGGGTTTTGCTTTTGAGTTCGTTAGAGAAAATGTTGCCCACCTCTCCTTCTACGTTTTTGTCTATTTTAATTACCGCTTCAAAGGTGTTGGGCGATTCGTATAATCTGTCCGAAAGAGCGTATTTTATTACTCCGCTCGAAAAATCGACTCCGTAAGATTCTTTTGCCGCATTAGCCTTTATCGAGTTTGTCGGGAAAACCGAAACTACGTTAAGCGCAGCCGCTAAAACGAGAAAGAACAATATACACTTGAATAAATTATTTCGTTTCATTTTACTTTCTCCTTAAAACGCTTTTCTTTTGACGATAGCAAGGCAAAGCGCAACACCGCTTATGCCGCTCACCGCCACCGCCGCCGCGGCGTAGTTTGTTTCGACAAGATTATCCATCGCTTCTTTAAGTTCTTTATTAGCCTTTTCAACGTCCGCGGCAGTAGAATTTTCGGTCAAATTTTTAGCCGCATAGTATTTTTCTTTAAAAATCATATAGGTATTTTTCTTGTAAGATTTGCCCTCTTCTATAATCGCCGTTGCCGAAGCCAAAGTCTTTTTAAGTTCGGTAAGGTCGGTCTTTTCGGTGGCGGAAGATAACGCCGCATTGATTTTTTCAAGAACTTCGTCCATCGCCTTTTGCGAGTGGTTTGCCGTGATTTTGTCCGCTTTTGCCAAAGCCTTTTCAATTGTCTTTTTCGCCTCTTTCGTGTAAGAGGTAAGGTCTTTGTTCTTTATCTTTTCTATTTCAGCATCGAAAGCCGCTTTGTCTCCCGCGGTCTTTTCGATAGATTTGACTTGACCTATAAACAAATCGTCTATCGAAATTTCGCCGCCGCTTGCGTTTTCAAACACGACTTTACTAAGTCCGCTCGAAAATGCGGTGACAGCCGTCATATCGAGATTATATCCGCCGTTCTTTTTAGTCCAAATCGCGGTTAAATAATCGTTTTCAACGTCGTTGCCGACTGTAAGTTGAAGTTTTACTCCGTTTTTACCGCCGAGATAAACGTTTAATTTGTCGCCCGCGTTTGCCTTTGCAAAAAGGTTTATATCAAAAGTACCCGTGTTGCCTTTAAAATTCGTATTAATCGCAAATTGAGATTTTGCGGGCATTTTCACGTAAGAATTTATTTCGTTTTCCGCTTGCATTATAGCGTCGCTCGACTCCAGCGATGGAAGTACGGGAGAAGTAGACGTTTGCGCTTTATCCGTCATATTTTCAAATTCGCCCATATCGTAAGCGTAGTTTTTCGCGCTCGGAGCGTACGTTACGTAAAGCGAATCGATATCGAAATACGTTTTTGTGTTAAACCCGCTACCCGTATGAGGATAGAATATGATAATCATATATTTCGTGGACGAACGGTTGGTTTCGAGCACTACCGTTTGATTATGCCACGTGCCGTCGCCTTGCTCGTTTACCGTCAACGCGTCGAGCGTGATTTTGCCGGAATTATTTAAACTTGCCCTTCTCGTGCTAAATTCAAGCATAACGTCGTTGTCGGCAATTCCGTCTAAAGCGTCGTTATCGATAAAAAGTCTGTACTTAAAAGTGATGTACACTCTGTTTGTCAAAGGCATATTTTCTTGACTGCCCAAATCGTTGTTGTAAAACGGCATATACACCGACGGCGAATCTTTGGTCGAATCGAACTTACCCATTCTTATAAACGAATTGTCTTCCGCTTTGTTGTAAATAACGAACTGACTTCCGCTTGCGGCGTCGGTATACAAATCGCTGCCCGAGCCTTTGGGGAGTTTAACCGCCGTCGTGCCAACGTTGAAATCGGTTGAATAAGCATCGAAATATTCGGTGTTTACCGAGTAAGCGCGGCTCGATTTGTCGAGCATAAGAGCCTTGTTCTTTTCTATACCAGCCAAAGAATAATCGGTATCCAACTCGTCTTTATCGCTGATTATAAGGGTATCGAAAGAAGAAACTTCGCAATAGTTTTGACCGCCGTAAATCATCTTAAACTCGTCGATATCGAAATATGCGCGGGTGTTTTGGTAAGATGCGTCTTTGCCGTGATAAAAAGTAACGTACGCTTTTCCGTCGGTCGCTTTGCTTACGGGCAATTCAAACGAAAACGTGTGCCAATTATAAGAAAACGCGTCGTTTGTCGCAAGGTCTTTATACGAAATCGTCTTTTCGGAATTTTTATAGCGCACGGAAATTACTTTTTCGTCTTGGTCGTAAATCGTTGCTCCTTCCGAAAATCTGTACGAAAACGAAACGTTGACTTTTTCAGCCGCAAAAGACTCGACGGCTATCGAAACCGCCGCGTAATCGGAATTTAATCCGTCAAAGTCGGCAATTCTTAAAAATTTGTTGTTTTCGGGAAGTTCTAATCCGCTTTTCACGTTTGAACAGCCGCTGTTTAACGCGTAAGTAGGCGCGGTTACGTCACCGTTTTCGTCTAAAGAGTACGAAAGATAAATCTTTTTATCCCCCTCTTCCGCTTTAACTGTCTTGACTTGCCCGAAAACGGGTAAAACCCACGAAAACGCACCGAGAAAAATCATAGCCGCGATAATCGGCGAAGCCACTGAATTAAACTTTGCCTTAAATCGTCTTTTCATTCGGGTTTGTCTGCAATCGGTTGATAACATTTTCTCTCCTTTTAATCGCGCCGTTCCGCTTTTAACTTATTATGCGAAATTCGCGCTTTAATATTTCCTTAAAAACATAAATTTCGTCATATTTTTGCGCCTTATCGGCTTTTTATATGAAATATAAATGCAAAAATATGCGCAAATTTGTACGCCGTGATATCGGGTTTGAAATTTTAAATTTTGCCCGTTTTCACAACGCTACCAATATAATATTATCACATCGCAAGGCAAAAATAAATACTTTGCCCTTAAAAATAATTTAGTAACCTTTTATTCTAATCGGTTGATGATTTATCAACTTATTTTGCATAAACCCTTGACGAGTAGCAAAATCGATTATATAATATATTTTATAAAGGCTTGGTTTATTGATTTGTTTATTGATAAAAAACTTTAAAAACACTTGTTTATCGCGCGCAAATTGTCGTTTTTACGCAATACGTATGCGGTAAACGCGGTAAAAAGGTTTTAAAATCGACAAGCAAAACAAGCAAAAGGAGTATTTATGCCGACCAAAGAACAATTAAAGACGAAAACAAAATATAAAAAGAAATACGAAATAAATGCAAAAGACACTAAAGGCGAAGTGCTTGCCGACAAACCCACAAAAACGATGACTTTTTCGGTACTCGACCCGCAAAACTATAAAAAACTCGAGAGTATTTGCCGCGCGCTCGGTTCGCCGATAAGGCTTAAAATAATAAAACAGTTGACCGAAAAACCGATGACTCTTTTGGAGATAGCAAGGCTTAATTCTATCACAAACTCGACGGCATTGTTTCATTTGACTTGCTTAATCGACGGCGGCGTAGTCGAAAACAGATATTTGCCGGGAATTAAGGGAAAGGCTCAAATATTTTTCGTCAACTTTAATCGTATTTCGTTTACTCGTGGCGACTTACTTAAAGAAACGACGAAAGTTTTTCAACAAGAAACGGCTATCGGGGATTATATAGATATCGACGGCGACTTTTTCGGCATCGCCAATACTGAAAAAATAATCATGCTACACAGCGAAGAAGCCTTTTCGTCCGCGAGGAAATCAGCCGAACTGCTTTGGCTTCAATCGGCGGGTGCGGTATACTACCCTTTTGAAAATTATTTTGCAAAAAACGGAACGGTTGAAGAACTGTCGTTTTCGCTCGAACTTTGCTCCGAAACATCTTTTTACCGCAACGATTGGAAAAGCGATATCACTTTTACTATAAACGGCATAGACGTATGCACTTACACTTCGCCCGGGGACTTCGGCGGCGTGAGAGGTAAACTCAACCCGTCGTGGTGGCCTAACGAAAACACGCAATTCGGTAATTTAATCGATATATCGGTGCGCAGTAGCGGAACTTTTATGTTTAACGAAAAATGTTCCGACGTGGGGCTGAAAGATTTAAACCTTTCCGACGGCAACAAAATCATTTTCGGCATAAAAATAAAACCCACCGCAAAATATATCGGTGGATTTAACATTTTCGGCAAAAAATTCGGCAATTACGAGCAAGATATAAAAATGTCGGCAAAGTACAAAACCTTTACCGAAACCGACGAAGAATAACGAAAAGTAAAACTAAAATTAATAAAAATAAAATTCGGACGAGTTTATTTCTTGTCTCATATTTTAAAACATAATACTTTTTAAATAAAAAATTAGTAACAAATTTTAGTAACAAAATGCAAAATAACTCAATAAAAACAATAAAATTTATTAAAAAATCAACAAAAAAAGATAGGCTAAAACCTATCTTTTTTTGTTGGTGGAGATAAGGGGATTCGAACCCCTGACCTATGCATTGCGAACGCATCGCTCTACCAACTGAGCCATATCCCCATGCGTTTTTACGACTTGCGCCGCATATATTATTCGTTTATAATAAAGCAAATTTTTTAAACCAAACCGCTTATATTTAAGCATATTCAAACGAAATTCGCCTTACTTTTAATCGTTTTTTCGTGTGGTGGAGACGGTAGGATTTGAACCTATGACCTCTACCATGTCAAGGTAGCGCTCTAACCAACTGAGCTACGCCTCCGAATTTTCTTTAATATTTTAGCACATTATCGCTTGATTAGCAACTGTTTTTACATAATTTGAATATTTTTCTTTTCTCTGCCCTTTTATATTGAATTTTCACTCGCTTAAATCAAATTCTTCCCGCCACGCCAAAATTCACCGATTATATTTTTGTCCTCAAAAAACAAATTCCGCATTAAAGCGGCACGATAAGGAACAATAATGCGCAATAAAATGCGATAAAACTTTTTTAATTTTATCGATAAAAATTTTTTTTAAACGGAAACATATTTTAATAAATATGTTTGCAAAAACGGCGGGAAAAATTTTTTAAATTACCTATTGATTTTGTCAAATCGCCGTGTTATAATCGTTGCGAAAAATTTTTACAGTGAAAATCTCTACCCTTTTAAGTTCGATGCAAAAAACGCGCTATAGATTTTTAAGTAAAATCAATTTTTAATATAAAAATGTAAACAATTTTCCTTATTTTACGCCAAAACGCGCTTAAAACAAGCAAAATGGTGGATTATTTTTATCTTTTCACCAAAACGTATTGACCTAACGAGAGGAAAATTGTATTATACAATTATATAATTATGAGGAGGAAAACAATGACTCGATTTAAGAAAATTTTTATGGTAGTTTTATCCATAATTTGCTTGTCGTTTACGTTTGCCGCTTGTAAAGACACAAACAAAGGCAATTCAAACAGCGACGACTCGGCGACCCCCGCTCCGGTTGCCTTACACTTGAAAAATTACAAGACAAACTTCACCGAAGGCGACGAGTTTTCCGTGGGCGACCTTGTAGTCGAAGTCGAATACGACGACGCATCGAAGGTTGAACTTTCCGCAACGGAATACGAAGTCGATTACTCCGCTTACAATAAAGACGTAGCGGGCACTTACAATATCGAGGTAAAAGCATTGGGACTTACAAAAACTTATTCGGTAAACGTAGCCGCAAAAATCGTTTGCACAAAAATCGAATTTGTTTCGGGCACGACAGAATTTACTTTAAACGACGAATTTACTTATAAAGATATTGTCGTAAAAGCGACTTATTCGGACGAAAAAACGAAAATAGTGCCGCTTGACGATTTGCAAGTAGACAGCACCGATTTCAACTCTACTCAAGAAGGTACTTACGTAATAACGATTTCCGCATACGGCGTACAAACCACTTATGAAGTAACTGTAAGCAAAATCGACGGTTTAAACGTTTTGATGATAGGCAACAGTTTCTCCGAAGACACAGTAAGATGGGTATACGACATCGCGAAAGATTTAGGTATTGAAAAAGTAAACGTTTGCAATATGTATATCGGCGGTTGTTCGATAGATACACACTACGCAAATGCCGTAAATAACAGAGCAAATTACGATTTCCAAGTTTATAACACCACAAGTGGACAGTGGGAACACAACTACAACAAAACTCTTGAATACGGAATTAAATACGCAAAATGGGACTATATCACCCTTCAACAATCCAGCGGCGTTTCGGGTATGTACACAAGTTATGCAAATTTGCAAAATCTTATGGATTACGTAAAGCAAAACGCCACTAAACCTAACGTAAAACTCGTTTGGCACATGACTTGGGCTTACAGCGCAAATTCGACTCACGGAGAGTTTGTAAATTACGAAAAAGACCAACTCAAAATGTACAACTCTATTGCAAGTTGCGTAAAATCGGAAGTATTGACCAAAGATTTTTACAAAGTTATTCCCAACGGAACTGCTATACAAAACATTCGTACATCGTTTATCGGCGACAATTTAACAAGAGACGGTTATCACCTCACTTACGATTTGGGCAGATTTGTCGCGGGACTCAACCTTGTGTACACCCTCACGGGCGCGGACATTACCCAACTTAATTACACCCCCTCGGGCGTGCCTTCCGCTTATAAACAAGTAGTTATAGAAAGCATACTCAATGCGGCTGAAAAACCGTATGAATACACTACTTCGCAATACTTGACCGAACCCGAATTTATCACGGACGAAGAAATTGCAACTAAAAATTTAGTCAAAATGAATTATCTTCCCGTAGGAAACGCATATTACAACGCGACGGATACAAATTATAACAAACTTATTACAAACGCGGGAAATTGTCCGCAATTCGTGACCACAGCAAAATGGTTTACCAAAGAAGAATTGCCGATAGGTTCTATAATAATTTTGAAACGCGGCTGGCAATATAGACCCGAAGCGTGGACCGACGACGTAAAACAAACGAGCCGCCCCGACATAACCACTTCTCCGCGTGTAGACATCGACGAAGCATGGTGGGGAAATTATAAATACCGCGCGTTCAATATCGCAAAAGTGGGGACTCCCGCATTGAACGGAGCGTTTAGTCAAGCGTTGGACGCATTTACGATTTACGTTCCGCAAGGAACTCCGCTTGCAACAGCACCCGATTACAGTTCTGGCGACGAAGCACTTTTGACGGCAAACGGCAAAAACATAAGCGAAATGAAACAACTTGACCTTTTGCCGATAATCGGTTTCTACAACAGCACCATAACTACTACTCCCATTCTTCAAACGCCGCACAATTTAAACAACAAATTTGTTTCGTCGGACGTTTTGACAAGAGCGATGCTCCCCGTTGGCTCGGTAATCATAATCGACCAAGGTTATCAATGCCGCCCCGACGCATGGGTATTAGGCAGCAAAACTACGAGCCGCCCCGCTATCGTTTCGGCACAAACCGAAACCAAAGTAATAAACGTAACGTCGGAATGGTGGGGAAGTTACAACGCTTTAACCCTTATCGCGGCTACAATAGGTACGCCCGAAATACACCAAACGTCTTATGAAGTATTTAAACACGTAAGAGTTTACGTACCCAACAACTAAAAATTTGATTTAGCAAAATACCCTCGCATTGCCTTATCGGCAAAACGAGGGTATTTTTTTGGGGTTATTATGAAAAGGGTGTTTTAAGTAATTTATTTAGCGGCTTTTTACCGCAAAGTACAAGCGGCTGAAATTGTCTGTTTCGTTGTTTTCAGTTTAGCCGTTTTATGCTGTTTCGCTCGCTGAAAAGTTTAAATATTTCTCGGTTTGAAGCATACGTACATTCTAAACACGTCTTTTTCGCCGCGTTTTTCAACTATGGAATAATTGTATTCGTCAATCTTTTTAATGTACACGTCAATGGTATCGCCCTCGAAACATTGCTCTAAAAATTCGTTCTCCACATAATCGATTTGCTTTTCGTCGAATACTTTAAGCGGAAAAACGTCAAGGGCAAATTTTGCAAAAACTACGTTGTTTATATGTCTGTTTGCGTCGAGGTCGCTGAACATAGTCTTTTTTGAATAAACGTAATTATACTCGGCTATACTCTCTTTAACTTCCTCTTTATCGACGGCTTTGTCCGTTCTGTAATCGGTAATCAGCGACGGCAAAGTCGAAGTTTTCATCAATTTGTTGTTTTTTACGTCGAGTATACACCAATCGGAATAAAATTTTACGCAATCGCCTCCGTCACCGTCTTTAAAAACTCCGCTTCGACCAAACCTTACAAACCCGGGCTTATGCGGCCAAGTGGAAACTTGCAAAACGTCGGCGACTTTCGGGCGTTTGTCTATTTTCATTATTATTTTCGTCACGACCCATTTTACGCCGTATTTTTGCCCGACCGTTTCCATTCCTATCTGCATTTGAGCGGTGTGAGTACCGACAATATCCTCGTACAAGTTCAGCATTTTCGGCACTGACATTTCGTAAAGAGCGTCACAATCGGAATACTTTACGACATACGTATCGCGTAAAGTGTTCGATAAAGTATCCATATGCTACCTCCTGTCGGCTAAATAGTAAAGCGACAAAGTCCCCGGTCCGGAGTGGCAACCGATTATAGGACCAAGGTCGGTAATTACGGGCTTTATACCCGTTTCGTTTTCGATTTCGGTCGCGAGAAGTTGAGCGTCGGTCAAACAGTCCGCATGTGAAATATAACACACGGTGCAAGATTTGCTATGCGTTTTTACAAAATCTTCGCACAAAGTTTTTATCGACTTCTTTCTCGAAATAACCTTTTTTACCGCGTCGAGATGACCTTCGTTGTCCATTCTCATTACGGGTTTAATGTTTAAAATGCTGCCGACTATCGCGGTGGTTTGCTTTACTCTGCCGCCCGCAACGAGATATTTTAAATTATCAACGGTAAAACAGTGATTGAGTTGCCATTTCAATTTTTCGGCATAATCGATTATTTCGTCTATATTTTCGCACTTGTCGGCGTATTTTTTCACAAGTATGGCGTACATGCCGTGTCCCGAACATGCGCAAAGCGAATCTATTACGTAAATTCTCTTTTGTCCGTCCTTATTTATTGTATTTGCCGCCGCCAAGGCGTTTTTATAAGTATCGCTTAAACCGCTTGAAAACGCAAGGTGAAGTATAATATTTTCGCCGTTTAATTTGCTATTAAAAAATTCTTCATAAATGGGTTGGTTTATTTGCGAAGTCGAGGTTTTCGCTCCGCTACGCATTTTGGGATAAAGTCCGCTGCTGACAACGGTGTCGGTTTGGGTTGAATATTCTTTTCCGTCTATTAAATAAGTCATCGGCAAAACTTCAAATTTGTTTTCTTTAATGGTAGATGCGGGTAAGTCACAAGTTGCTTCAAGGGAAATGATTAAATTTTTCATGAATGCCTCCGTTCGTTTTTTATTTTAGTATAGCATGTTCGGCGGCAAATGTTGCTCTACACTTGATTTTTAAACTATACTCTTGAAAATGGCAATTCTACCGCGTAAAAATCCACTCTACTGTGAGTAGAATTGGTATTTTTTGTTGACAAAACCGCTAAAATATTATACTATATGCTTATGGAGAACTTAAATAAGACGTTATCTGAAAATTTAATAAGGTACAGAGTGCAAGCGGGATATACCCAACTCGAACTCGGCGAAATGATCGGATATTCGGATAAATCGGTATCCAAATGGGAAAGAGGCGAAGGCATACCCGACGTATCAGTCCTTTGCAAACTCGCCGAAATTTACGGCGTAACGGTAAACGACTTCGTATACTCTACCGACGCGCAAGTAATCAAGAAAAAGAAGGATAAAATTTCCCATCATCTTATAGTAATGCTGTCTACGGGGCTCGTTTGGCTGGTGGCAAGTTTGTTTTTCGTGCTGTTTTTCATTATCGACGCAACTTCTTCGCACGCTTGGCTATCGTTTATTTACGCAATTTTCGTTTCGGGCATCGTCCTTACGGTTTTCAGCGTAAAATGGGGCAATTCTTACACGACTGCGGCAACCACTTCGGTAATTTTGTGGGGCGCGGTACTGTCGCTTTGCCTATCAATTCCCTTCTCTATCGTATGGATAATTTGCCTTTGCGCGGGAATTTTTCAACTTTTGATAGTGTTTTTCTTTATTTTAAGAAGACATATCCATATAAACAAAAACAAAAAATAAAAAATGGTTGCGGCACGTCGTTTTAAGCGGCGTGCCGTTTTATAAATAAAATAGAATATTTTTATATAACAAACCGCTCTTTATACAACAAACCAATTGTTTTTTTTATAAAACAAATCAATTATTATTTTCTAAACCAACCAAATAAAGCGAAATATACTTGCATTATTGCGCGCAAAACGGCGTAAATTAAGCATCGTTTTGTGCGTTTTACTTTATACGTATTGCGTAAACGTGACAATTTAAGCATAAAACACAGTAAAATGACTTTCAATTTTAAAAGTGTTTTTGCGCAGACGTAAAAATTTTTATTTTAATTATCTAATGATATTGACATACAGCCCCAAAATAAATATAATTAAACATATATAAGCATTTTGCGGAAAATATACCGCAAAAAGTGAGTATTGTTTAATATTTTTATTCAAGGATAAGCCATGGGTGACAAAAAAACGAATAATCAAGACGATTTATTGCATTTTTTAGGCGAAAACGCTTGCGCACGCACTAATCAAGAAGAAGTAAAATGTTTTATCACGGACGAAAACCCGACTAATTTGCAGACTTTAATTGCGCCGTTTTGCATTAAGGCGATGGGCATAACCCACCCCGACGGCAATTATTTTTACGAAAGGCGGCTTAAAAACGAGTATTTGCTTGCATACGTAATCGACGGCAAAGGCTACGTGGTAAAAGACAAGACAAAACAAGTAATCGAAAAAGGCGACGCATTTATTTTTCAGCCCGATTTTAAATATAAATGCTACTCTGACAAGCAATACCCTTTAAAAAAGGTTTGGATTTGTTTTTCAAGCGAAGTTTTTACAAGCGCATTAAAAGCGTACGGTTTATACGGCGTTACCGTTTTTAAAAATGCAAACGTAAAAGAATTTTTTGACAAACTTTTATCTCTCGGCGAAAAATACGCGTGCAGTGAAGATTTTTCGGCAAAAGCGGGCGAAATTTTGCTTGAAATGCTCTCTTTTCTTTACCTTTCGCGCATTGAAAAACTACAACTTCCGCACGCCGTCGAACATTTAAAAATGCGACTCGACAACGCAGTTTACGGTAAAATCACCATCGAAGAGGTCGCCGACGAACTTAATTTGTCAAAAGCGAAACTTATTAAAGACTTTAAAAAGCATTTTCAAGCCACACCGTACAATTATTTGTTGAGCGCGAAAATTCAAGCGGCAAAACGCCTTTTATCATTGACCGATATGAGCGTGCGCGACATTTCAAACTCGTTGTGTTTTGCGGACGAACACTATTTTTCAAACGTTTTTAAAAAGAAAACAGACCTTACCCCATTGCAATACCGCAAGCAGTTTTGCGACTGAAATCGGAGACCGAAATTGAAATTAAAATTGCGGCTGAAGTTTTTAAACTTCGACAAGAATTTTGCAACAAACTCTAAACTGCAAACAAAGAACCTAAATTGAGACTAAAATTGAAATAATTGTTCCGTAATTTTTTGACTTTTGAAAAAATTTACTCTACTATGTCACGCAAAAATTAAATTATATAAACGACAAAATTGAAACGCATAAGCGACAAATTTAAAATATATAAAACGGCAAAATTACACCATATCATTAATATTAAAATATATAAAACGGCGCGCCTTACTACAAATAAGGCGCGCCTAAAAATTTTAATCAAATTTTACTTATTTTTACTTCTTATTTCGTTTACCTCGTCGATTAAAACTTTCAAACAATAATCGACTTCTTCTATCGTGTTTTCCTTTCCGAAAGAAAATCTCACGCAACTTTTCGCTTGTTTTTCGTCAAGTCCCATACTCGTAAGCACGTGCGACGGAACGAGACTGCCCGACGAGCAAGCCGAACCCGACGATGCGGCTATTCCCTTTAAATCGAGTGCGAAAAGCAACGTTTCGCCTTGCACCCCGTCGAAAAAGAAATTGGCATTTGACGGTAATCTGTTTTGCCTATCACCGATAAGTTTTACCCCGTCGATATTACTTTCAATGCCGTTTACAAACCTATCTCTTAACGTTTTTACGTAATACGTATCTTGTAAAAGCGTCAAATTAGTGAGTCTAAACGCTTCGGCAAACCCCACAATGGCGGGCACGTTTAAAGTGCCTCCCCTTTTGGTTCGTTCTTGATGACCGCCCGTGATTATGCTTGCAAGTTTAGTTCCGTTTTTGATATATAAAAAGCCTATTCCTTTAGGTCCGTTGATTTTATGCGACGAAACGGATATTAAATCCACGCCCAAATCGTTGACGTCGAGTTTAAACGCTCCCGAGGCTTGCACGCAGTCGCTGAAAAAAGTAATGCCCTTTTCTTTGGCTATGGCGGAAATCTCCCTTATCGGTTGAACCGTTCCCACCTCGTTGTTGGCGTACATTATCCCTATAAAAACAGTGTCTTTTCGTATAGCGTTTTTAACGTCTTCAACGCTTACTATTCCCCTTTCGTCCACGGGAATATAGGTCACGCTAAAACCGTATGTTTCAAGTTCTTTAGCCGTTTCGATTATGGACGCATGCTCGATGCACGACACGATTAAATGCTTACCCTTTTCGGCGTTTGCGTACGCGCTGCCCCTTAAAGCCCAATTGTTCGCCTCCGTTCCGCCCGAAGTGAAGTAAATTTCGTTGGGTTTTGCCCCGATAATCGAAGCAATGGTATCGCGAGCATTGTCAACGGCGGTCATTGCATCTCTGCCGAAACCGTGTTGAGAATTGGCGTTGCCGTAAACGCAATCGAAATACGGCAGCATTTTTTTTAATACTTTTTCGTCCACTTTCGTCGTTGCGGCGTGGTCTAAATAAATTTTCCTTTCCATATTTTCCTTTTGCGTCGAATTTTTGTTTGCGCCGCGTATGATAGCGTTGCATATAACGTTTTGCGCCGCGCCTATTGCGTAACGTCTTGCGCTAAATTTGTATTAAACCGCAATGGCTTTGCTTTACGGAGTGTTGCGATTTGCATTTAGCAAACTTGAAATTTACTACGCAATGCTTTATGCTTTGTGGTAAATTTTGCTTTGCGGTATGCTTTTTGATTTGTACTGCATATATAGTACCACTTTTAGCAAAGTTTTGCAATGGATTTATTAAATTATTTGGTTTAACTGTCGTTCGGCAACCATAAACATGTATAATCGAGCGAATTAATTGCTCCATATTTTAAAACGCTCCGCTTTTTATATTACACCACGAATAAAAAAAGACGAAATAGATTAAATATGCCCCTGTCAATCGAACAGAGGCATATTATTACTTTATGTTAATTTTATATAATTATAATTACTTTTAAGTATCCCAAGGATAATCCTGATAGTCGCTGTAACTTGTTCCTTTACTTCCTTTAGACCCATCTGAATGCAACTTACCTTTTCCCGGCGAACCTGCTCCGCCAACTTGTCCGCCATAAGCATCTCCGCCGTTACCGGCATTTCCGCCTTTAGAAAAAACAATTTTAGGATTGCTACCATTGCCGCCTTTACCGCCGTTATAACCATAACCGCCATTACCGCCGGCTAATCCGTGCCCAACGTTTCCGGGGTCTCCGCCATTACCGCCATTGCCACCGTCGCCGGGTTTTTCATACAGACTTTTTGAATAACTATATCCTCCGTGTCCGCCATTACCACCGGCACTCGGGTTAGCACTCAGTTCTGTATCGTTAACGCCAGTGCCGCCGTGTCCGCCGTCGCCACCACGACCGCCAATGTATCCTTCGCCACCACGACCGCCGTTGCCGCCATTGCCGCCACGACCGCCATTACCACCGCGGCCACCGTTACCGCCATTACCTCTTTTTCCCTCACTAGGGTCAACTTTAGTAGAAGAAGGGAAATTGACGATACCAGAATTTTCATTTTGACGATAAGGCAAGCCACCAAGACCGCCATCACCGCCATGTCCACCACGGCCACCGGCTTCAAAATTTGCCGTGCCATTTAATCCATCGGCACCATTACCACCGTTACCGCCGTCGCCACCATATAAACATAAACTTTTACAAGAAGTTGTAACATTCAGTTCTGTAGTTGCATATATTGCATAACCGCCAACGCCACCCGTGTTAGCGGACTTACCTTTCAAATCATTTAGTGGATATTCAGTTCCTTTCGCATTAGGAGCATCTCCTCCAGCACCACCTATCGCACAAAGCGTATTAACACTTACCGTAAGTTTGCCTGCAGATATCCCGGGAAGCCCTTCTGTCATCATAACAACTGAATTTGATTGTTTTTTACCAGATTTTACAGTCAATTTGCCGGTGCCGACAATATTAATTTCATATCCGCTTAAGCCACGACCAGCAGTTTTCGAGGCTGACCCCATCGCCTCATCCGTATTTGGCATTATAGAACATTCATCCTCTATATTCAAATTTAATGTACTATAACCGTAAACCATTAAACCATTCTCATCAAAAGTGTAGTTGAAATTTTTCATAAACATTCCTAATACCGAAGAACGTGCAGAAACAACAATATTTAAGTTTTCAATTTTTGTATCTCCTCCTAAAAAGTATATCTGTTTCATTGTGTCTGGAATAGTAATAGTTTTATTTAAAGTAATTTTATCTAAAGCAATTTTTTCTGAATCATATAAGTCTTTGGCATTAATAATTACAATCTCGTAACTTCCTAAGTCGATTGTTGAATTTATTGCATATATAGGTATCGAATAATTGAATTCACCAATAAATTCCATACAATCATTACCATTAGAATAACTGAATATGACTCTCATTAACAAGTTTCCATACAATATATAACTTGTTATATCTATCGAAGGTATAACAAAAAAACTCTCTATAATAAATTGATCATCATTATTGCTTATGAGGTGTAATGTCATTTTGTTAAATGTAAATTCATTACTCGAAAAGTCCAACAATGGTCTAAAATACAAACTACTTTCCGTTACTTCATAATACCCTTCTACTTGAGGTTTAACTACAACATATTGCGTTAAGGCTTTTATTCCAAAGAAATCAATCGTTACATAAATATTGCTTGCATTACTAAAAATATAAACCCCGTCGTTACTTGATATAACCGTTCCGTTATAACCACCTTCAAACACCGTAAATTCTTCATTTGTGATATCGGATACTAAATATTGCTTACCGTCGGTATATCTGTATAACACAAATTCATAACTATTATAAACAATTAATTCTGATTTTTGCGAAGATTGATTTTTAACTCCGATTATGTATTTACTGTTATTGTCGGCATAAGAAAGCAAACAATCGACTTCATTGTTATCAGAATACAAAATAAATACTTTTTCAGTTGTAAAGGACAACGAGTAGTTTATAGCAGTAGAATTTTGCAATGTCGTTCCGTTGACCATTACACCGTTAAATTCACGCGTTGTATTACCGTTTAACTCATAAAGTCTTACTGTTTCTCCTATTTTCTTCTGAATATACAACGTGTATTTACCGGAAGGAATTTTTATAATACATTGCGATTTGTTTGTCGCTAAAGGATAAATATGATCAGGCTTAATTGTTTGTATAAAGGCACTCGTCGTTGAATCTGACTCTAATAGAGTAAAAATTCCCGCTTGTCCGACAATATTATGCATAGTCAAATTCACAAATATTGTCGTGTCGTTTGCAGTAAATGTATAATAATCTTCTGTTTTTGTTACCGCACACGTTTCTCCTAATGAATTTTTCAATGTTATTGTCGTAGTAAAAGTATGATCAGCACTTGCGCCAATTCTAATTTCGTATTTTTTACCTATTTCTAATTCATATTTATATGTAACTGTTCCGGTAATGCCGATAACGTCACCAATTTGCATATCAAGCCCCGTTTTGGATATTATCAAGTTGTACGTTGTACCTTCAATAAAATCTGCTATAAAATAATACTTTCCCGCAAAAAGCACAGAATCGCTACCAACCGCTTGTAAATACTGATCACACAAAGTATAATTACTTATTCCACTAAAGTTATAAATATTAATTTCGTTGATAATAATCTCAACGATTTGAGTTCCGTTTCCGGCTACAGTTCCGTTCCCAACACCTTTATTTCCATCTACCGTAATAGAAGTTATTATTTGAGGCTCTATACTTACTTTAAATGAATCAGGTAAATATAAATCATCACCACCAGCACTTACCCTAAAATAATAAGTAGTGTTTGCATTTAATTTTATATTGCTTTTTATATTGGTATTGTCAACTATATCCCCATAAATTATTTGCTCCAATTTAACATCCATCGGCAACTTCAAACTGTAATTCAAGGTTTGTAAAGGAATAAATTTTATAAATGCACTTTTTTTCTTACCGCTTATCGTAATTTCATTTCCGACTAATACAGTTCGCGACACAAAACCAACGCTACAAGTTGCACGCGCACTGTTACCTTTTATCGTTACATAATTTACACCGGCAGGCAATACATAATTATTACCGTCATGAGGAGCATTAAAAGTAGCAGTTAAACCTGAAGGTAAACCCGTAACTGCGTAACTTCCCTCTACTGGAGCAACAAACTTAAAAACTCTTTTTCCATTCACTGCAAAACTATCGCTTGTAGCATTGCAAGGCAGTTCTTTTACTTCATTAAACGACCACGTATTAGATATTTCGTTTTCCGTAGCATTGGATAATCTAATGTAATATGTGTTATTTTTTTCCGCATAAAATTCTTTTTGATTTCGAACTCCATTAATTTCAGTATCATTTCTCGTCTCACATAAGACACCAAGATAAAATTTACTTTCATCGTACTCAATAGATATGTATATATTGTCTTGAGGAATATATTTATACCATTTACTTTCATACTTTTCACTTAAAGTAATATTTAAATCCCCGAAAGAAGTTATGTCTTCAATTTTTTTGCAAAACGTAAAATAATAATACTGTTCATTTGCTTGAGAAAAGATGAAACTATAGATATTACCCTTTTCCAACTTAACTTCAACAATATTGTTATTTTTACTTGTCTGAATTTTATCTTCTCCGCAATATACTTCTATATCGGGAAGCGAAGTGTCGAATACCATTTGATAATTTGTAGTATCGGTACAATTATAAGAGAACTTGTGCGTTCCGTTTTGTAAAAAGTATGCTAAAGATTTTTGCGTTATTGCCGACGAATCCAACTCCGTAACGGTTTTATCATTATACAACACATTAACTTTATTAAATGAAAATGCTTCGTTATCTCCTGCTCCCGTTACGTATTCCATAGATGAATATGAATTCGGAATTCTTCTTACAATATCGAAATCACAAAACTCCGACAGCCGAGTACGATAATTTGCGTCACTAAGTACAGTAATAAATTCCGCATATGAATCTACGTCGGCAGATAAAACAATCTCTTCTGTCGGCATAAATCCCGCTACACGAGAATATCCGTCGATTTCATCGCTATCTCGTTGAGCAGTCTTTGATTGGCGAGTAAAAATGTTCTTTTCGTTGTTCGTTTCAAGTGTAACTTCTCTGCTTTCTTTATACAAATTAACACCAAGTTCTATCGAACTTTTAATAGCGTTTACTACACTTAGGTGATTTTTACCAACAACACTAACAACTTTGTCTAAAACTTGTTTTCCTACAAATCTACCCACATCGCCTAATAAATCTTCTTCGGTTTTATAACTAATTTTTTCCATAATTGGCTCTCGATTGCAATATAATAACACCCTCGTCATTAAGTTTAGAGTAGCCATTATCCCCATAATTTAATGCGTTTTCATTTTGAACGATAGAAATAAATCTCGGATTTGCCACATAATATTTAACTACTGACGCCGTCTTTGCATAAGTATAAGCACCCGTTTCATCTTGCGAGCGGACGAAACTTTGTTGCAACAGCGGTTTTATACGAATTCTGTACTCTAAATCGGAAATTTTGTCGCTATCAAACTCAAACACGAAATCAATCAACAAAACGTCGAAATTGTTGCCTTCTTTTACGACATAAAAACCGTATTCTTTCCCGTTATATGCAAACGTGGCATTTTCTTTCTGACTTTCAAGATATTGCCGTGGAATAACTTCAGCAAGTTCAGGATAATATGCACTCTTCCCTGCCTTCACTTCGTCTGAAAACATCTTTATATCTTTAGCAGATAACGTTCCATCACTCCGTAATAATTCATCGTAATCTGTATATTCTTCAACCGTGAAATAATTTTTATTCCCTTCCGCATACACATGTGGCGTTTCTTCAAATAGAAAAACCCCCACAGATAAACAAAGCACAACACTAACACATAAAGTAATTATTAAAGATTTTAATTTTTTCATTGTAGTTCTCCTATATTAATATTAAACAACCGTAATGTACAAAAAGACTGTTCTTGAATTCCATAAATCAGATGTAGAATCAGCATAAACCCGAAAATAATATTCTCCTTTTTCACGAATGAATTTAGGTTTTTCTTCATTATACTTTTGCCCGACCTTACCATAAAATGATTGAAACACATTTGCCCCACCAAATGATGGTTCAAACCATTTATCACCCCAACGCGGATGCTGAGGTAAATTATATGAATCGACGTGAAAATACATTTCGTTTCCGGTGTATTTAAATTCATACGTCAATTCTGAAACGTCGGGAGTAAATATCCACTCACTGTTGAAATTGTTTTTGATTTTTATTGTAACGTCATATTTTTTGTCTTTTTCGTCTTTACCGCACCCTATCAAGCAAAAACTTAACGCCAAAATACAACTAATAATTAAAACAATAACTTTCTTGCATTTTTCCATAATAACCCTCGCCAATTTATTGTCTGTCTATATATATTAACATATAGTAAGATTATTTTCAAGGAAATTTCGCAACTAATCGACCGTTTTTAATTGCTTTTTAATCGCCTAAATTTTTGCGGACTGTAAGTGTGAATTTTGCGACTATAACCACATTTTCTGTCGCGTTTAGCGCAAACGTATGCGGTAAACGCGACAGACTCCGCATTTTACCACGTTGTTTTACACATATAAAAAGCCGCCCTTTTTATTCAAAATAAAAGGCGGCAAAAATTTTTAAATTTAATTGCGTTTATACAAACTTTTCGTACTGCATTTCGTTTTTATATCTTTCAAGCGCGGCGCGATATTTGTTGGAAAGTTCCATTGAATAGCGTTGCTTTTGCTCGTAAGACAGCGACGCATAATATTCTTTGTCGGTAAGTCTACCCAAAATATCGCTCGTTTCGCCCACCGTGTCGAGAATGGTTTTTACCTTTTGGTAAAATTCTTCGTCTTCTTTACTACCGCCTTTTACTGCGGTAGCGGCTTTGTTTTGGTAATACTCGATTACCTTGGACGCATTTACTCCCTCTTGGTCGGCTTTGGCGACTTGCTCGTTTACTTCTTCTTTGTGTTTTTCCCAAAAACCCGATTTCATGCGGTTTTTCGCTTCTTTCGCCAATTGGCGAAAACTTTTTTCCTTATCCATATTTCTCCTTTAAAATTACAAGCGGCGGCATAATTAATCGCCGTTAACAATGTACTGCAACAAAAATAAAAACGCCCGCCAAAATCAAAAAATTTCAGCGGGTGTAAAAATTAGCCTTTCATATTTCTCTTTCTGGCAGCTTCTGCCTTCTTTTTTCTTCTTACCGCAGGCTTTTCGTAAAATTCTTTGCGGCGTAAATCTCCGATGATGCCGTCTCTTGCGCACTTTCTTTTAAATCTGCGAAGAGCGTCTTCCAACGATTGGTTTTCACCAACTCTTACCGTAGACATGTATATTCAACCCTCCTTTGCCCTATGGCAAATGACTACTTTCACATTAAGCATATATATTATATAGAAAAATATGCCTATTGTCAACAAATTTTATCGCAATTTGTAAAATTTATGCCGGTTGCCAGCCCATTTTTTGCCCGCAAAGTATGTGAATATGCAAATGCGGCACGCTTTGACCTGCATCGTCGCCTTGGTTTATCACGAGCCTATATCCGCCTTCTAAATGCAACACGTCTTTAAGGGTGGGTATGGTCGCTAAAATTTTGCCGAGCATAACCTCGTCTTTTTCGGTCATTTCGCTTAAATATTTAAAATGCGTCTTGGGTATGGCGAGATAATGATATTTTGCCTTTGGCTCGATATCGCAAATGATAACCATGTTTTCGTCTTCATACACCTTGTTTACGGGAATTTCTCCGTTTGCAAATTTACAAAATAAACAATCCATTTTTATTCTCCTTTACGTTTTCCGCTTATTTTAGGCTGTAATTTTTGATTTTTACCGCTTATTTTCGGCGACGTATTTTTATTGTTTTTTGCCGTTTTTGCGGCGTTTTTAACGCTGTTTACGGCGGTTTTAAATTAATTTTAAGCAATTTCACCCTATTTTATATGGGTTATTTCACTATTTCGGCTTTTGCGCCGTCGAGATATTTTTCGATAAGTTTTACCTTTACAAGTTTGTCTGTCGGCTTTTCGTTTACGTACACTCTGATGTAATTTTCGGTGTAACCAACGGTCATTCCGTCTTGTTCTTCTTCGGGCAAAAACTCTAAAATTTTGCCGAGATTTTTATTTATAAACTTATCTTTTTGCACTTCTTTTGCTTCGATAAGTCTGTTTAATCTGTCCTTTTTAATTTCGGGCGCAAGTTCTTTAAGTTTCGCGCCGACAGTGCCCTCTCGCCTCGAATACGGAAAGCAATGCACGTCGGAAAATTCGACCTCGGTTACAAGCGCGAGCGTGTCTGAAAAGTCTTGCTCGGTCTCGGTGGAATAGCCGACTATTATGTCCGTGGTTATGCCGGCGTTTGGATAAAATTTCCTTATTAAATCGACCTTCTCTTTAAACTGTTCTCTCGTGTAGTGCCTATTCATTTCTTTAAGCACTTTGTTGCTGCCCGACTGCAATGACAAGTGAAAATGCGGGGCGAAATCTTTAAGTTGTTTAGTCGCAGACAAAAATTCTTCGTCGATTACGTTTACTTCGAGCGAACCCAGCCTTATTCGGCAATTTACGTCTTTAAGGCTATTAATAAGCCCCGTTAAACCGACGCCGCCGTAATTGTACGCCGTAAGATTTATGCCCGTAATTACCGCCTCGACGGGCGACAAATATTCGATTTCTTTTATAACGTTTTGCGGGTCTCTCGACCTACTTCTGCCCCTTAAATAAGGAATAATGCAGTAAGAACAAAAGTTGTTGCAGCCGTCTTGAACCTTGATATACGCCCTTGCGTTGCTTGTTTTTGCGGGCAAATATTCTTCGTAATAATCGGCGGAATCGTCGATTTTCTCGCCCTTTTCTTCGAGCATGGAAAGTATTTTGTCTTTAGATTTAGTGCCCGTGACGAGCGTAACGCCCTCTTTATTTAAAAAGTCTTCGGGGGCTTTTTCCGACGCGCAACCCGTGATGATTATTTTTGCGTTTTCGTTGTATTTTTTCACCCTCGCCACCGCTTGACGGGATTTCTTTTCCGCCTCGCCCGTGACGGCGCAAGTGTTGATTATGTATAAATCGGCATAACCGAGTTCGTCCGAGGTTTCGTACCCGAGACTTTTAAGCCCGTTTATAAGTGCCGAACTTTCACAAAAATTTACTTTGCAACCAAGCGTAAAAACTACCGCTTTCATTGTAATTCTCCCAATAAATATACGACTATAGAAGTCATAACGATCGCCGCCGTTTCGGCGCGCAAAATTCTTTTACCAAGCGACACCGTGCTATAGCCGAGGTCTGCCGCCGTTTGCGCCTCTTCAACCGAAAAACCGCCTTCGCTGCCCACAACTATCGCCGTGTCGCCCTCGATTTTTTCCAAAGAAGTCGAATTTTCTGTGACAAATTCGCAAGCGAATAACTTATTTTTTGCGTTTTCGCCATGTAAAAGAGCCTTTTCAAACGTATCCTCGTACAAAATTTCGGGCGCGATACTTCTGCCGCACTGCTTTGCCGATTCGACGGACACCCTTTTAAGGCGTTGAAGTTTGTTGTCGTTTATATAAGCCGAGCAAAATTTGGACGAAAACACGACTATTTTTTTCACTCCGAGTTCGACTGCTTTTTGCACGACGAGTTCGGTTTTGTCGCCTTTTAAATATCCGCAAATTAGCGTGACGGCGTTTTTACACTCGCACTCCGAAACCCTTTGCTCGATTACTTTTGCCGAAAAACTCTTTTTATCAACTTGCGTGATACTTGCGAGATATTCTTTTTCGGTGTTGTCGCAAAGTATGATTTCGTCGCCAACGCGAAGTCTTAAAGTGTTGACCGCGTGGTTGTATTCTTCTCCGCTCACGGTGGTTACGTCGCTTACTCCTTCGACGAAAAATCTCCTCGGTCCGCTCATTGTTTCACCATAGAAAGTGCCGTCCACTCTCCCTTCGTCCTCGATTTATCGACTTTGAAACAATGTTTTTCATAGCCCGAAATTACGTCGTTTACTCTGTCGTTTAATATTCCGCTTAAAATAATTCTGCCGCCTTTTTTGATATGTTTGTCTATCGTTTTGACAAGAATGAGCAATACGTCTGCTGTAATGTTGGCAACGATGAGGTCGGCGCACACGTCTTTATCGTCTAACAAATTACCTTCGTCGACGACGCAAGCGTCGCTTACGTTGTTTAACGCGCAGTTGCGTTTTGCCGTCTCGACGGCTACGGGGTCGTTGTCTACCATGTACACTTTTCCCGCACCGAGATTAGCGCACGCTATGCCTAAAATTCCGCTGCCCGTGCCTACGTCTACGGCGGTCATACCCTCTTTTACGTACTCGCTTAAAAACTCTATACACATGGAAGTGGTTTCGTGTTCGCCCGTGCCAAACGCCATGTTCGACTCGATGCGCACGATTTTTTGCCCGTCTTTAGGTTGAGCCTCGATCCACTCGGGACAAACGAGAATTTTGCCAAGGTCAATTGGGCGGTAATGCTTTCTCCACACCTCTATCCAATCGTCGCCGTCAACTTCTCTCTTGACCGCTTCGAGCGAGCCGAAATCTAAATAACCTTGCGCATTTTTCTTCATTTCGTGCAAACGCGACTCTATTTGCGGTATTATTTTTGCCGCCGAGTCCACGTCGAAATAAGCCTTTACGAGCGTGCCGTTTGTAAAAGACTTCATTACGCCATCTTCTATATAATCGAAGGTAGAACGGCGATTTTCGATGAGTTCTACCACGTCTTTTACGTCGCAAATAGCCACGCCGTAATCGGTGTATTCCCACATTAAATCCGAAACGAGTTCTTGCGCTTCGGACGTTGTCGATATTGTCAATTCAACGTATTTCATACAATAAAGTTTAACACATTTTTTTATATTTAACAACAATTTTTTGCATAAACCTTTTTATATTTTGCCTTTAAAAACGGGTTAAACACATACTTGCGGTTTTTTTGATAAAAACGGCATACTTACCTTTTTATTTTTGCCTAACAAACCTTTTTATATTGTTCGTTCGGCTTAAGGTATGTAACTGAATAAAACGCGTGAAATTATGTAGTATTTTTCCGCCATAAATCAATAAGAGGTTGCGACAGAGCCGTAAAAAAAAGACTACCGAAATTATCGATAGTCCCATCGGCAATAAAAGTTGCCGTATATGTTTATTTTTCCTCGTACGGGTCTACTCCGTATAGACTTTGTACGTTGTTTGAATAGTTTTTGATATCGGAATACTGCTTAATTTCCAACTCGTCGTCGAAGTCTTCAAGCATTTTCTTTTGCGACCTACCGACCTTTGTGGGCACTTCGATTTTGACGGTTATATACAAATTGCCCGTACCTCTCGACGACTGAATACCCTTGCCTCTCATCACGAAAGTCTTTCCGCTTTGAGTGCCTGCCGGCACACCGAAATCGACCGCATTGTCGACCGTGGGTACTTTTACAGTGCCGCCCAAAACAGCCGTTTTATAAGAAATGGGCACTTCTACGTATAAATCGAAGCCTTTTCTCGTCAACATTTTATGCGGAGCGACCTTGAAAAGCACGATTAAATCGCCGCACTCGCCGCCGTAAGGAGACGCGTTGCCCGCGCCCTTTTTGGTCATATAACTGCCCGTATCCGCGCCCGCGGGTATATCGAGCACAACGGTGTTTTGCTTTCTGTTGTAGCCTTTACCGCCGCAGTCGGGACATTTTTCGAGAATTATTTTACCCAAGCCGCCGCAAGCGGGACATGCGCGCGTGGAAACAGTACGGAAAAATCCATTGCCGGCCGAGTATTGCACTTGACCCGTGCCTTGGCATTTATCGCACGTTTTAAACGCCGTGCCGTCTTTACTGCCGTTGCCCTTGCAAGACTTGCAAGGTTCTTTACGCATATAATTTATCTCTCTTCTGCAACCTTTTGCCGCGTCGAGGAAAGAAAGTTCGACTTCGACCGTCACGTCGTCGCCCTTGGTGCTTCTTTGCGCCCTTGAGCCGCCACCCGTAAATTGCGAGAAAATATCGCCGAAAATATCCGAAAAGCCGCTAAACCCTTGACCCGAAAAGCCACCGCCGCCGAACGCCGAAGCACCGGGGTGCTCGAGTTCGTAGTCGTATTTTTTTCTCTTTTCGGGGTCGGAAAGCGTTTCGTTAGCCTCGTTTATTTCCTTAAACTTCTCGGCGCACGTTTCGTCTCCCGGGTGAAGGTCGGGGTGATACTGCTTGACAAGTTTTCTGTATGCCGATTTGATTTCGTCTTGTGAAGCGGTTTTTTCCACTCCGAGTATTTTATAATAATCTGCTGCCATAAAATTTACCTTTTATTCTTTAAAATAAACGGATATAAGGAGGAAAACTTCCTCCTTTATCCGCAATATGTGTGCTATTTATTAGACTTTTGCAAATCTTTATTCGATTTTCATCGATTAGTTGCCTTGGTGGAATTCGGTGTCTCCGTCAGCGGGCTGCTCTTGCGCGCCTTGCGCTTGTTGATAAAGTTTTGCAAATACGTCTTGTGCTTCTTTAGAAAGTTTTTCGGTAGCCGCTTTAATTCTGTCGGTATCGTTGCTTTCAAGTTCGGTCTTCGCCTCTTTTACAGCGTCTTCGAGTTTTGCCTTGTCTTCTGCGGAAATCTTGTCGCCGCTGTCTTTTAAGGTCTTTTCGATTTGGAAAATAAGTCCGTCGAGACCGTTTTTAGCGTCAACCGCTTCTTTTCTCTTCTTGTCTTCCGCTTCGTATTGTTGAGCCTCTTTAACAGCCTTGTCGATTTCGTCTTCGGAAAGGTTTGTAGAAGAAGTAATGGTGATGTCGGCTTGTTTTTGAGTACCTAAATCCTTTGCGGTAACGTGTACGATACCGTTTGCGTCGATATCGAACGTAACTTCGATTTGAGGAACGCCCTTAGGAGCGGGTGCGATACCCGAAAGATTGAATTGACCAAGCGTCTTGTTGCCGTCAGCCATCTTTCTTTCACCTTGCAAAATGTGAATAGTAACTTCGGTTTGGTTGTCCGCCGCCGTCGAGAATACTTGAGACTTTTTAGCGGGGATAGTGGTATTTCTTTCGATAAGCGGAGTGCATACGCCGCCGAGCGTTTCGATGCCGAGCGTAAGCGGAGTTACGTCGAGAAGAAGTACGTCTTTAACTTCGCCGCTCAATACGCCGCCTTGAATTGCCGCGCCGATAGCAACACATTCGTCGGGGTTGATGCCCTTGAACGGCTCTTTACCCGTTTCTTTTCTTACTGCGTCGACAACTGCGGGAATTCTTGTAGAACCACCGACAAGGATAACCTTTTCAATGTCGTTATAAGACAAGTTTGCGTCTTTCATAGCCTTTTGAAGAGGATCTAACGTCATCTTTACAAGGTCGTCGGTAAGTGCGTCGAATTTTTGTTTAGTAAGCGTAACGTCGAGGTGTTTAGGACCTGTAGCGTCAGCAGTTATATAAGGAAGGTTGACGTTTGTGGAAGAAGTGGAAGAAAGTTCTATCTTCGCTTTTTCGGCAGCCTCTTTCAACCTTTGCATTGCCATTTTATCTTTGGACAAATCGATACCCTCTTTGGACTTGAAGTCGTCAACAAGGTAATCCATTATTCTCTTATCGAAGTCGTCGCCGCCGAGCATGCAGTTACCGTTGGTAGCCAAAACTTCGAATACGCCGTCGCCTATTTCAAGAATAGATACATCGAACGTGCCGCCGCCCAAGTCGTAAATGATTACTTTGTGCGACTTTGTCTCTTTATCAAGACCGTAAGCAAGCGCAGCCGCCGTAGGTTCGTTGATTACACGAAGAACGTTGAGTCCCGCGATTTTGCCCGCGTCTTTGGTCGCTTGTCTTTGACTGTCGGTAAAGTATGCGGGGCAAGTGATTACCGCGTCTTTAACCGGTTCGCCGATATAAGCCTCGGCGTCTTTTTTAAGTTTTGAAAGTATCATTGCGGAAATCTCTTGAGGAGAATATTGTTTTCCGTCGATATTTACTTTATAATCAGAACCCATATGTCTCTTTATGGAGATAACAGTTCTGTCTGCGTTTGCTACTGCTTGACGTTTTGCTACTTGACCGACGAGTCTTTCGCCGTCTTTTTGGAAACCTACTACCGAGGGGGTCGTTCTCGAACCTTCGGCATTTGCGATTACGACGGGTTCGCCGCCTTCCATTACCGCTACGCAAGAATTTGTAGTACCTAAATCTATTCCTATAACTTTACTCATAATTTTATATCTCCTTTTTTGGTATTTTTCTAATTTGAAATTTATATGTTCGGCTTTTATTTAAAAACCGTAAAACGCTTTATTTTACAACGACGACTTGCGCGTAACGCACAACTTTGTCGTTAAGTTTATAACCCTTTCTGAATACGGTTTTTACCGTACCTTCTTCTTCGCCGTCCTCTGCTTCTGCTTGCATTACCGCTTCGGCAAAGTTGGGGTCGAATTTTTCTCCTACGGGGTTGATTTCTTCGAGTCCGAGATTTTTAATGACTTCGTTATATTGTTTGAATATAAGTTCAAGTCCTTGTTTGGTCTTTTCGTCGAGGTCGAAAGCAAGTCCTCTTTCGAGGTTGTCGCCGATTACTAAAATTTTCTTGATAGCGTCCGTTTGTCCGTCGAGATAAGCGGTTGCCCTTTCGGTTTGCGTGCGCTTTCTGTAATTGTCGTACTCGGCTGTCACTCTATACCATTTATCCTTGTATTCCTCTGCGAGTTTTGCGTTTTTTTCCGCTTGCTCTTTAAAGGACTCTTCGTGATGCTTGGTTTCGTGCTCTTTGTTTGCCTTGTTTGTTTCTTTTTCTTTATTTTCTTCTTGTTTAACGTCTTGTTTGTTTTCTTTTTCCATTTTTACTACCTATTGCTTAAAATATTTTCCAAAATCTTGCCTACGTTTTCAAGAACGGCTATTACCTTTTGATAATCCATTCTCGACGGTCCGATAACGCCGTACGTACCCAATTTTTTGCCGTTTACGTTGTAAGTGGCGGATATGAGCGAACAATCTTCGGGGACGTCGTCGTATCCGTCCGATCCGACTTTTACGTTGATTTCGATGTCCTTTCCGTTGTCGTCCAAAAGTTTGATTACTTTGTCTTTACTCGTCACTACCGACAAAAAGTTTTTGATTTTCCCGACGTCCGAATATTCGGGGTGGTCGAGGATTTTGTCTTCGCCTTCCAAAACAATGTCTTCGTTGTTGCGGATATACTCTTTCAATGCCTCGATTACGTTTAAAAAAACGTTTTTATAACCGAGGAAGTTGTCCTCGATTTCGGGAGACATCATACAGATTTCTTCAACCGTTCTTCCCGTAAACATTCTCGCCAAAATGTCGCCGGCGTCGTTTAATTGTTCGTCGGTCATTTGCGGCGGAACGTCTATGTAATTGTCCTTTAAAAGTTTTGTGTCCGTAACTATAATGACAAGAGCCTTATCTTGTTTAAAACGGAAAAGTTTTAAATTGATAATCTTGTCCGTTCCGTCGTGCGGAGCAACCGCAACCGAGGTGTAAGACGTAAGTTCGCTTATTACCTTGGTGGCGTTTTTAAGCACGCTTTCTATATTTTGCGTCTTTTGGTTGAACGCCTCTTTTATATAATCGAGTTCTTCAACCGTAAGATCGTCTTTTACCATCAACTCGTTGACGTAAAGTTTGTAGGCTTCCGCAGAAGGAACTCTGCCCGCCGAAGTGTGAGGTTGAGACAAAAAGCCCAACTCTTCAAGCGCGGACAACTCGCTTCTTATGGTCGCCGAACTCACGTTTGACATGTACTTTTCGGTAATGCTTTTAGAGGAAACGGGAACGGCGGTATCGATATAATCGTCTACCACGATTTGAAGTATCTTCTTTTTTCTGTCGGATAATTCCATTTTGTTCCTCCTTTTCGTCTACCAAATTGGCACTCTCGATATTTGTTTGTTAGCACTCAATGTACCCGAGTGCTAATTTTGACTATATTGTATAACTAATTTATACGTTTGTCAACAGTTTTATGTAATATTTTTAAAAATTTTTTTATTTTTTTTGAAGCGGCAAAATTATATTTATTTTTTGCCTTTGTTTTTAATGCGGCTATATTCTGAACGTCATACTTTGAGTGTACGCGTATTTTATACGCCTCTCGTATTTTATAAACCTTTTATTCACCTATAGTATAATGAATTTAACTTTGGCAATTTTTATATTTTATATATATATTTGTTTTATACATATATATTTTTATACGCGCGCACACTACGCGCCCGCGCTATCATTATTAATTTGCGCGCGGTTATTGAACGCAGTTGTTATATTTGCGACATTGAGCCGTTAGTTCTAAAATTTATAACAAAACTAAAGTAGACAAATCAAAGCCGCTGCAATTAAATTTCGTAACGGCAAAAAAAATTAGGTAAAACGAAAAAACAAACCGATACGCGTTTTGCTTGTCGGCTTGCTTAAAAAAATTTCAAGGCAAAACAAAAAGAAGACAAACCCCGAAGGGAGTGTCTTCTTTTTGTTTGTATTTTAAGGGGGATTATGGGTGAACAATTCAAATAAACTTTAAGGAATTTTTCTTCCTCTTTGTTTATGCCTATATGATAAACTATTATTGTGATTTTTATGTGATAATTAAATATGTTTTTTAAAAAAATTATATGTATTTTTGTATTATTTTGTCGGTAAACGTTTGCCGACGTAAGTAAAACGTTTTACTTTGTCTCCGTTTGGCAAAATTACCTCTTCTTCCCACATTTTTGCCGGTCTTACCCAAATTTGTTTTTCGCCGTACTCCGCCCGATAAACGACCGTTTCTTCTAAAGTTTCGCTGTCGAGCGCGACGTATAACAAAGTGTAATAATTGCCTTTAAAGTGCTTGTATACACCCTTTTTTAAATTAGTTTCCATATTTGTCGGTTTTATTCTATCATAGGTTTTTTTGCTTGTCAATATCGTTTTTTAAATTTGAGACAACTATTTTTTCTCAAATTTTTTACAGCAAAAATTAAAACGAAGGCGCGGTTTTTTATTTCCCAATTGTCGCATGCGCGTATGCGCACGTGATTACTTTTATAAAAACGCTTTTATAAAACAGCCTTTTAAGATTAAGACCGCCGCAAATTACCCTACAACACCGTGACCGACTTTGCAAGATTTCGCGGTTTGTCGGGGTTTATGCCTTGTTTTACCGAAATTTCGTACGCGCAATACTGCACGGGAAGTATGGCTAAAACCGAAGTCAGTTCGCCGAAGTCCTTTAAAACGCACAGTTTGCTTTTGTCGCCCGTGTAACCTTTTACACACTCTTCGGTGGTGAAAATTACGCAATCCGCGCCCCTATATACCCCCTCGCTAACGCTGTTTAGGGTCTTTAAAAACACTTCTTTATCCGTCGCGAAAGCGATGATAAAACTTTTTTCGTCGATAAGCGCAAGCGGACCGTGCTTCAACTCTCCCGCGGGATATGCGTTTACGTTTTTATAAGTAATTTCTTTGAGTTTTAACGCGCACTCCAAAGCCGTGTAATAGTCGAGATTTCTGCCGATCGAAAAGACTTTTTCGCTGTTTGCTATTTTATTTAGTAAATTTTCGTCGAGACAATAACCCTTAACCTCTTGAGAAAGCGCGGTTAAATCGCAACCGTCGTTACTTGCGAAATACTCGGCAAGTTTGTAAAAAACAATTAATTCCGCGTCGTAAGCCTTGGTGCTCGCCACCGCTATTTCTTCGCCCGCGCACATGGGTAGATAAACTTCCGCAAGCCGAGCAAGAGTCGAACAAGTTACGTTTGTGACGGCTATAGTCTTTATTTTATTAATTTTTAAGTCGGCGATTAGCGACAAAACATCGGCTGTTTCTCCGCTTTGCGATACCAAAAACGCAAGCACTTTTGCGTCTTTTCTCACCGGTCTTACTATAAATTCGCTCGCTATCACGGCGTAAGCGTTTATGCCGCGCCGTCTGAATATTTCCGCGCCGAAAAGCGATGCGTGATAAGACGTGCCGCAACCGATTAAGTACACTTTGTCGTATTCTTTTAAATCGATGCCTTTTAATTTTTCGTCTAAATATTTTTTGTCGTATATGCCGTCGACTGCGGTTATCACGGCGGGAATTTCCTTTATTTCTTTTATAGTATTGTATCCGCTTTTTACCTTTGCGCCACCGTAACACTCGGGCAAAATCTCAGTTGTTTTTTGAATTTTATCGCCGTTTAAGTCGTAAAACTCTATTTCATTAAACTTCATAACCGCGATTTCGTCATCGTTGAGCGCGTAAAACTTTTTGGCAAAACCCGAAAAACACCTTACGTCGCTCGCCGCCATACAACCGTTTTCGCCCATCGCTACGTACAGCGGACTGCTGCGTTTTGCGAGATAAACTTTGTTTTCGCCCTCTTTTATGCACGCGAAAGCAAAACTGCCTTTTATTATTCCGCACACCCTTAAAACGGCGTTTAAACCGTCGCAATTAAATGTGGACAATAGTTCTGCGGCTCGCTCGGTATCGGTATCGGAAACACACTTTACGCCTTGTAAATACGCCTTTTCGATTTCTTCGGCGTTGTCGATGATGCCGTTATGTACTATCGCCCACTTTTTATCAGAAGAAGTGTGCGGGTGGGCGTTTATTTTGTCCGCTTTGCCGTGCGTCGCCCACCTCGTATGCCCTATGCCAACCGAAGTTTTTTCGTCGAAATTTATTTGACTTTCAAGGTTGTTTACACTGCCTTTGTCCTTTACGACTTTGATTTTACCGCCAGAAATAAAGGCAATTCCAGCCGAATCGTAACCTCGGTATTCCATTTGTTGAAGCCCTTGAATGAGCATTTTCTGCACGTTTTTGCTGCCTATATAGGCGATTATTCCACACATTACCCCTTTTTTATCTCCTTAATTATGGCGTCAGATATTTCTTTTGCATAATTTTCTCCTTCGACGGTAATTCTCGTTTTTTTCTCCGTACCGCTTTTTCTTATGATTATTCTTACTTTACAGCCGCCTATAATCGCGGTTTTTTCGTAATCTTTAATGCCCGTTTTTATTTGGGAATTATCTAAATTTACGTTGATTTGCGGATATAACTTTAAATTTTTATGCGAATAAAACAGTTTTTCGTCGTCAAGCAAGCATCTGCACAAAATTTTGGCGGTGAGTATTCCGTCGCCCGTGCAATGCAAATTATTTAAAATTATATGCCCTGATTTCTCGCCGCCGACAACCGCTCCCGTTTGCTTCATTTTTTCGTAAACGAATTTGTCGCCGACTTTCGACCTAAACAACTTGATAGCGTTTTTTTCGAGTTCTTCTTGCACTCCAGAATTGGTGTAAATCGTACCCACGGCGCAGTCGTTTGTAAGGTTGCCGCAGTTTTTGTAATAAAGAGACAAAATATAAAGCATTTTATCTCCGTCGATTACTTCGCCGAATTTATCGACCGCCACCACTCTGTCGGCGTCTCCGTCGAATGCAAAACCTATATCCGCGCCATTACCTAACACTTGCTTTTTTAAATTTTCGACGTGCAACGCTCCGCAACCGACGTTTATTTTACTTCCGTCGCCGCTTGAAAAAATTGCCTTTACCTTTACGCCCGAATTTTCAAACGCGGTAGGCGCAATTTTATACGCCGCGCCCTCGGCAACGTCCAAAACGACGGATAAGCCGCTTAAATCGCCGCCCACGCCGCTTAAAAAATCGACGTAGTGTTTTACTATCTCTTCGTTTAAAAGGCAATTTTCGGGTTTTTCGCCCTTTAAAACAAGTGTTTCGTCGAAATCTTCTCGCCGTTCGCTTGAAATTTTGCGTTCGATTTGCGGAGATATCTTTTCGCCCTTACAAGAGAAAATTTTTATGCCGTTGTACTCGGGCGGGTTGTGAGACGCGGTGACAGAAACGCCGTAATCGAAACCGAGTTTTTTAGTCAAAAAGGCAATGCCCGACGTGGGGCAAATTCCCACGTCAACCGCTGTAGAACCGTTTTGTTTTAGTCCGCAAGCAAAAGCGTAAGTCAGTTGTTTGCCGCCGATACGCGTGTCTCTGCCGATAAGCACGTTGATTTTCTTGCCGCGCGACAGCGCGCTTCCGCATAGAAACGCCTCTTTTTCGGTTATTTCTTTGCCGAAAATTCCGCGTATGCCGTCAGTGCCGAATTTCATAATTTCACCCCCGTTTTACTCGAAATTTATTCCGTCGTTCTTTTCGTTCTTCCTCTTCCGTTTTTTACAACGGGTTTTACTCTGCCGATGATAAAATCGTTTTCATTTGTGTCCTCGGTCAAGTTTGTTCCGGCGCAAATATAAGTGCCGCTCGCTATGTTTACGGGCGCGATTACGTTTACGTTGCTGCCGATAAAACAATCGTCGCCGACAACCGTTTTGTACTTGTTTTTGCCGTCGTAATTTACAAAAACCACCCCGCAACCCACGTTGCAGTTTTTACCTATACTGCAATCGCCGACGTACGCCAAATGGCTAATTTTACAGCCGTCGCCCACGCGCGAATTTTTAATTTCTACAAAATTGCCCACCTTTACGTTTTTGCCTATTTCACTGTTGCCGCGCACACGCGCATACGGTCCGATAGTACAACCCTCGCCAATGTCGCACCCCTCGATAAAACTTCTGTAAATCTTTACGCCGTCGCCGATTATGCAGTCTTTTATCCTTACGTCTCTGCCCAAAAAACAGTTTTTGCCGATGTCGCAATTTTCTATTTCGCAATAACCCTCGCATAAAAAATTGTCGCCTACTTTTACTTCGCCTTTTATTTTTACCGTGCTTTTATGCTGAATTTTACAGTTTTTACCCTTTTTTAACATATATTAATCCCTCTTTGCGTATTATATCTGTGTATTTTGCCTTGTTTTTCGCTTTTGAAAATTTTTTAGAAAAATGTAAACAAATGTTTGACTTTTGCGTTTTGCGGTAGTATAATAAAAATACAAACAAATGTTTGTGTTGGTGGTTTTATGATTGACGAAACGCGACTTAAAATATTGACCGAAAGCGCAAAATACGACGTGTCGTGCTCTTCTTCGGGTTCGGCAAGAAAAAACACGGGCGGCATAGGCAACGCCGCAGTGGGCGGAATTTGTCACTCGTTTACCGAGGACGGAAGGTGCATTTCTTTGCTTAAAATACTTATGTCAAACGACTGCGCTTACGACTGTCTTTACTGCGTAAACAGAAGGAGCAACGACGTGCCGAGAGCGACCGCCACGCCCGAGGAATTGTGCGAACTTATAATCAATTTTTACAAGCGCAATTATATCGAGGGGTTGTTTTTATCGTCGGCAGTGATTAAAAACCCGAACTACACGATGGAAATGCTTTATCGCACGGTAAAACTGCTGCGCGAAAAATATTGTTTCAACGGCTATATCCATTTAAAAGGAATCCCCGGGGCGGACGAAAATTTGATAATCGAGGCGGGAAAAATCGTGGACAGAATGTCTTTTAATTTAGAACTGCCCTCCGAAAAAAGTTTAAAACTTTTAGCCCCGCAAAAAAATAAAGACACGATAATTACGCCGATGAAAAAACTTAAAGACAAAAAACTAATAGTCGGCGGCGACAAAAGGTCGAAATTTTTGCCCGCGGGTCAAACCACTCAAATGATTGTGGGCGCGTCAAACGAAAGCGACGGTCAAATAGTGAAATTGACCGAGGCTCTTTATAAAAAGTTTTCGCTTAAACGGGTATATTACTCCTCATATATACCTATGAATAAAGACGTTTCTTTGTTACCCGTCACCCCCACGGGGCTTATGCGAGAACATAGGCTGTATCAAGCAGATTGGCTTATACGCTTTTACGGGTTTTCTTCAAACGAAATTGCTGACGAGGACGAAAATCTCGATATGGAGGTTGACCCGAAATGCTCGTGGGCGATTAAACACCCCGAATTTTTCCCTATAGAAATAAACACCGCTCCGCTGGAAGTGCTTATACGAGTGCCGGGGATAGGACTTAAAAGCGCGTATAAAATCATTGCGTCGAGAAGGTGGGGAAAAATCACTTACGAAAATCTCGCCAAAATGCGCGTGGTGATGAAACGAGCCAAATATTTCATTACGGTGGGCGGCAAATTTTTCGGAATAAATAATCATTTACTTATTAAACAAAATTTATTGGATAAGGACGCGAACTATCAACAACTGTCTATGTTGTCCGACTCTATCACTTCGCTTTCCGTCCTTACGGGAGAATTATGAACATTTTTATTTACGACGGCAGCGTCGTGGGATTACTCAGTTGCGTTTTCTTTTCTTACAGCAATAAAATCAAACCCGATTTTATTTACACAAACGCCGTGCAATACTCTATGTGCGACATTACTTACGATATCGCAAGCGACGAAATTAAATCCGAGCGCGTCGAGAGAAAATTGAAAACGATTTGCGGAAACGGAATTATAAAAACGCTTACCGACGCATTGAGATATAAAGACGAAAGCAAGCATAAAATAGTTTTCGATTACGTTTGCGAAATAATCGACACCAACTCGTCGTTAAGGGAGAATTTCATAAACGCGAAATCGAGAGATTTTATATTTATGCTCGACAAAATTTACTTTGAAGTGCATCGTTTTACGGGTTTTATCCGCTTTATGGAGACGATTGAAGGCATTTTTTACGCCCCGTTTGAACCAGATAACGATATAGTCGATTTGCTTTTGCCCCACTTTGCCGCGCGCTACGGCGATATCCCGTTTGTCTTGCACGACGTAAAACGAAACAGAATGTCTATGTCTAACGGTAAAGAACGCAAAACGATAAACTGCGACTCTCCCGTAACCATTTATCTTTCCGAAAACGAGACCAACTTCGTCGATTTGTGGAAAGCATATTATAAAAGCGTAAACATTGTATCGAGAAAAAATTTGAAGCAAATGAGGAATTATATGCCCACGCGATATAATAAATACGCTCCCGAAAAACACGAAACTAATTTGGTTTTTTAAATAGATTTTTAAGACAAGACAAATTTAGTTTTTAAAATTTATTTTTGAGACGAGACAGATTTGGTGTTTATGACAAGACAAATGCGATTTTTTACCTTCCAAACGCCTTCGCTTACTTAATTAAATTTGGTTTTTTAAATAGATTTTAAGTAAGACAAATTTGGTTTTTAAAATTTATTTTTGAGACATGACAAATTTAGTTTTTTTAAATCGGCTTTTTAGCAAGAGCGGTAAATTTATTATGCGATACAAAAAATCGTTCTAATGGGGTTGGTAATACGTACGTAACAATATATGTAAAATTTGGATTTTTGTTGTTTTGACGATTTATTTCATTAATTTAGAATATCCCTTATACTAAAATTTCCACATAAAAAAATACGGCAGAAATTTCTGCCGTATTTTTTTTGTTATATCGTTTAATTGTTTGTTTTTACAGTTTCTACATAGTGCGTTTTACTGTTTTTATGCGCTACGTTTTGTCATTTTTACGCAATACGTATTGCGTAATTAATGCAATTTTACAACTTTACGATAAGTTTGTCTATATCGGTATAATCGTAAACTATTCCGTTTTTGCCAACGTAACCTTTATAGTTGAAAAACTTGTCTGCATAAATCAATTCGTAAATTGCTTGCTTGTTTTGGAAGTTTTCGTATTGATTAAAATAAATTTCCAAGTCGTCTTTCTTTTCTCTGTTTTCTTCCAAGTCTTTATCGAAATACTCTTTTTCTTGACCGATAAGTCCGCATTGAATAGAGTCTGTTTCAAAATTGAACACGTATATTTCTCCGTCGGAAGCAAAGTAATAGTAATTGTCGTTGTCGATACAGAAGAATTTGTCGTTGCAATATCCCGTTTCCATTGACACAAACAAACTTCTTTCGCTTTCGGGAGTATCGGAAAACATAGAACAGCCTTGGTACAAATTTTTATTGAAACTAAAGCCGAATAAATCTAAAATCGTGGGCACTGTATCGTAAGGACTCGTCCATCTTTCCAAAATCATGCCCTCGTCTTTATCCGTACATTTTGCGTAGCCTTTTGTGATATTTCCCTTTCCTACGCTAAATCTCGGGGTTGCGCTGCCCTCACTGTACACAATTTCTCTGCCGTCTTTTGTCACTTTAAGCGGCAAACTTCCGTCGTAAATGCAGAAAGGCACGGTGTAAAGGGTTTGATAATAATTGTCGTTTATGTCGTAACCTTTAAGAGTGAAAGCAAGTTCGTGATAATATGCGTTGTGGTCGCCGAACATCACGAAAGTCGTGTCTTCAAGTCTGCCCTCGTCGCTCAATTTTTTAATAAGCGTCTCGATACCTCTGTCAAGGTCCATATAAGCGGCTTGATATTGCTTGTATCTCAAATACAAAACGTGCAATTCTTCTTCGGTGAAGTCGTCGGCGTTTACTATGCCAGTATCGACAAACTCCGCAATGAAGTCGTCTTTTGTAATATATTCGTAGTAATCGCACAAAAACGGTATCGGGGCTTGCTTTCTAAACGCAACTTTTTCGGTTTGCGTCGTTTCGGAAGTATAATCCCAGAACGGCTCGTTTTTAGCGTTTGCATAACTGACCAAATTATCGTAATTGCCGTGCATCGTAATCGACGTCACGAAAGTGTAAAACGGCGATTCTTCAGAGTCAGGACAAATTTCGTTGCCCATCGTAGACATCATTTTATAGTCGGAATCGAGGTTGTAGAAACTTTCTTTGCCGTTGTGTCCGTCAAGCGACGGCATTTGCTCTAAAAAGTATAAATTCGTAAACCCGAGCGCATGATGCGTCGTACCTCTGCTGTAAAAGTTGGCAACGTTATTGTGCATGTAAGAAGTATTGTAACCGTCACGTTGGAACACAGCAGGCAATGCGAATTGGCAATTGATTTTGTTGCTTTTTGCGTCCTCTACAAGTTCGGTCGAAAGCACCGATTCGGTGGGATAACTACCGAGAATAGATATTGCCTCGGATTGGTTGGTTTTATTTTTGCTTATGTAATTTACCGCAGACACGCCTTGAGTCATAAGCGCGTACAAAGTGGGCGTAAATTTTTCTCTTACGCCGAACCACTCGCCCGACTCCATCATTATCATGACGAGATTATTGCCCTCGCACACGCCCGTATAGGGGGTGTAATTTCCGTTTTGCGAAGACATCTTGCCTTGTTTTAAAAATTGATTAATTTCATAAAGTTTGGTCGCTTTGTCTTTATTGTTGGACAAACCGAGTGCCTTTGAGATATTCCTAAAATAAAACGCGTAAGTTCCGAATTTTTTAAACGCCTTTACTTTTAAAGTAAAACTTAAATCGTTGTACAAAATTTGGTCGTCTTGAAGTAAATAATAATCTTTATCCGACGGAACTTTCAAACTGTTTGCCGTTACCGTATAAATCGTGCCCGTCAACGTTTCCATAGCCATAAACACAACGAGGATAAACGAAACGAATTGTTTTCCGTGCGGTTTTATGGTTTTGTATTTTCTTAAATAAACGAGGAAACATATTTCCGAGCCGATAAGCGCAATCAACCCCACAAGGAACGGTATACTGATGAAATCGCTTGAAAAAACGTCGCCGACAGCCATTATTAAATTGAGCATATCGACAGTGAAAATGTTTTTCATCGTCGGGTGTTTGTACATTGCTTGGTTGACAAACGACACAGTTGCTTGAAGCACGAGTATCGCGACTATGCACACCGCCTCCGCTTTAAACGACGGAATGAGGAAAATCACCATCGCTATTGACAAAAGCAACAGCAAATCAAGCCAAAAATATTGAGGGAAAACCCCTATTTTCATCACGTTAAAAGTAATAAACTCAATGAGTACGGCAATTAAAATGAAACTTGCCAAATACATAAGTTTTTTCTTTAAATACGCTTTCATTAGTACTCCTTATTTATCTATCAACGCCGCATAAAGCATTTTTATATATCTCTGCTTTACGTTTCGCCGCGCGTCGCCGCAATAAACCTCGATAAAATTTCGGTCTATATAAGACGCGTAATTCAATAAACTGTTTTTATATAAAAAATCTTCGATAATCTTTTTATATCTTTCGTCAAACGCCACGGCTATATAATCGCCTTTTTCACCTATGGCAAACGGAAAAATATCGACGGAATCGCTTATTATCGTTCCGCCGCCCTTTGTAAAAGTATTAAATACCCTTGTTGTTATGCCCGAATCGATAAGATATTCGCTCGCTTGCTTTGAAAACACGCAAAATCCGTAATCGCTTAACGCACTTAACTGTTTATAACTGACCGTTTCAAGCATTTTCGGGGTGGAATCGTCCGGAATAGTGCAATAAATTCCGTCGGTATCGGTAAAATTTTCATATTCGCACGAAAACGCTCGCGCAAGTATCGCACCCGACACGTCGCCGCCGCCTCGCTTTAACAATTTGATTTTCCCGCCCGAGGAATAATAAAACCCCGAGATAACCACGCCTTTACCTTTATTTAAGAAAAACCGCACTCTGTCGATATCGACGAAAAAATCGTTTTTATCGTTTGCGCCGCTTGTGTCGCATTGCTCGTTTTTATAATCTGCGCCGCTTTTATGATTTTGACCTTTAATCTCTTTAAAATCGGCGTTTTTAAAAATTACGTCTTTGGCGTCTAAAAACGCAAAACCGCTATAAAGAGAAAACAGTTTGGCGGTGAGTCTTTCGCCCGCGGACACGAATTCGTCGTAAGTTGCAGACAAAACGCTGCTTTTCAAAGCCGCAATTTCGTCTTCGACTTTAAACTCGACGTTTAAACTAATTTGCATGTTTTTAAAACGCTTTAACACGTTTTGCCACAAAAAATCGCAATTATTTCCGCTATGGACGGACTTATAAATTTGTATAAGCGCGTCGGTTAGTTTAATTTTTTCTTCGCCGTTTTTGCCGATTGCCGAAACGACGATTATTTTTCTTTCGCAATTTCTAAGGACAATGTTCGCTGCCGCTTTTACGCCGTCGGCGTCAGAGAGCGAACTGCCTCCGAATTTGCAAACTTTCAACTACAATATTTTGCAACTACAACGTAAGTAATCAATGCGAATACCACCGCAAGCAAAAACGACGGAACGTATTCTACTATAAATGCCAAAAAACCTTTTTCTTGTTTCATAATTCCTCCTTGGACTGCCAGTAATAATCGCTTAACGTTTTACTTAAAACTTCGCTGTTGACGTACCTTACTATCTTGCCGCCGTGTACTATTGAAATAACGCCCGTCTCTTCGGAAACGATAATCGAAGTGACGTTGACGGTTTCGGTAATGCCTATGCCGGCGCGGTGTCTCGTACCCAAATCTTTGGGGATATTAGTCTCTTGAGTGAGGGGAAGGAAGCAACCCGCGGCAATAATTTGAGTACCGCAAATTACCATTGCTCCATCGTGAAGGGGCGTATTGGGGAAGAACACGCTTTCGATAAGCGCGGAAGAAATGTCCGAATTAAGCCTTACGCCCGAGTCCAAAATGGTGGACGGGAAATTGTTGTTGGCTAAAATGATAAGCGCGCCTACCCTGTTTTTAGACATATTTTGAATTGATTTAGTCAAACTTTCGATACATTTTTCATCGGTAACTTTAATTTTGTAATTGTCGTTATGCTTGACGTCTAAAGTCTTGTTGTTGCCGAAAGAATAAATCGTTCTCTTCATTTCGGTGGCAAAAAGTATAACGTAAATAAGCACAATCGCAACTATTATCGCCAAATAGAAATACGACGGAAACCCTACCACGATAAACAACGCCGCCGAAAGCAACAGAAAAATAAACGTAAATAAATTAATTATACCGGCATTATTTTTTCTGGCAACGCAAATCAACCACATAAATATCGCCGTAAATAAAACCATATACAGCACCGATACGCCGCTAAAATGCTCAAAAGCGTATTTAATTTGCTTACCGATTTCCTTCATGTTTCCTCCAATGTACCAAAAACTATTAAATGCAACAAAATATTATATGTAAAATATAATAAATTTGTAATTTCTGTATTCATTTTAGACTATTTGCGGCGTTTTGTAAAGCGTTTTTAAGTTTTATATTTAATAAATATATATAATAATACCAAAATTTTTACTTTTCTTAACCGTTTTTACTTGTTTTTACCTCATTTTACCTCGGCTGTAAAAAATTGCGCGCTTAATTGTGCGCTTTAAAGCACCCGTATGCTCTTTACGCGGCAAATAAAATATGCAGACTAAATAAAGCCATAAAAATAAGCGCGTCGTTTCGGTTTTTATATTAAATTTTTATATTTTTTTATATGCACAACATCGGCATGTACGGTAAATTTTTATGGCGTTTTATATGTGCAACTTTGGCGTTTATGCTAAATTTTAATGCCGTTTATATGCTATATCTCGTACACCATATCTCGGCGTTTTATATCGCTTTTTATTCCGTTTTATATTTTTAAAGCCCCGCCGTTTTTCCTCGGCGGGGCTTTAAATTTAACTATAATGCATTTTGTTTGTTAGCGTTTCCGTTTACACGTAAATCATAAAATCATCGTAAAATTTTTCTCTTTGGCGATTTAAACCGCTTGTTTTAGCGTAGTAAAAACGCGAAAAATGTCAACTTTACGCAATACGTATCGTGTAAAACGGGAAATTTTGCGAAATTATTTTATCACTTTATATCCCGTAGGCTCTAATACTTTTTCGACTTCGTCGACGCTTACTTCTTTATCGGAATAAATGTAAAGTTCGCCTTTACTGTGAGAGGCTTCTACCTTGTTTACCTTCATTCCTCTTCTTATGGCGTCGCAAACGTGCGCTTCGCACATGCCGCACATCATGCCGTCGATTTTAAAAGTCGATTTTACTAAATCTTTCTTTTTGAATAAATTTAAAATTCCCATAAATTACTCTGCTCCTTTTAAACTTTCTACCATATCGATTTTTTTGTTTTTCCTTGCTACTAAAAGTCCCACGAAAAGCGACACGGCAAACGTAAGTAAAATACTTAAAAGATAAGAAACAAAACTTACTACAGCCTTCATTTCGTACTCGGTCGCAAGGTTGTCAACCAAAAATTTTAACACGCCGAACCCGAGCGGCAAACCTAAAATTATACCGATTAAAGTAACGACTGCGTTTTGACCGATTAAAAGTCTTGCTATTTTTCTGTTTCTAAATCCGACGACTTTCAACGTTGCCATTTCCCTATATCTTTCGGTATAACCCATTGTGCCGAGGTTGTACAAAACGACTATCGCAAGAATCAAACCCACGATTATAAGCAAGTATATCATCGTGTTCATGATAGCCATAAAGTTGTCGAACGAGTCCATAATTTCTTTCTTTGACTGAACCGATTTTATGGCGTTTGTCAACTCTATTTGAGACTTTGCCGTTTTAGTATACAAGCAATCCGCTTTAAAGTCAAGCGAAAGCGACTCGGCGTAATTTTTAGTCATTACTATGCTTTCGGTAAGCGAACGGCAAATGCCCGCCACCTTGACCTTGTAAACTGTTTCGCTGCCGAACGGGCTAAACGAAATAGTGCTGCCCTTTTTTATATTATATTTATCTGCAAGCCTAACGCAAACATACGCGCCGCCGTCCTTTATATCGAAATAATTGTCGTTTTTATCGATAAATTTGACCGTGCCGTTGTTTATATCGTAAATTTCGAGAGAATAAGTTTCGTTTTTCATCTCGATTGCAACTGTTTGTTTTGCGTCGGCGTTATAGTTTTGTTGCAACTGAGATATTTGCTCGCTTGTTGCGTTTTCTGATACCATAATGCTTGAAGAATACTTCATTGCGCCGTCGTAATAGACCGAAACAAACGCTTTCATCGTGTCGTACATGCCCAGCGAGCCGACAAGAATAATCATGCACCCTACTACGCCGATTAAACTCATGAAAAATCTCGATTTATGTCTCGACATGTCTCTTGTGTTCCACTTTGTGCCAAACGAAAGTTTGTTCCACAACTTGGTTTTCTCTATTAACAGAGCCTTGGTTTTTGTGGGAACGTAAGGTCTCAACGTGTCGGCAACCGTGCCTTTAAGCATCTTTCTTACGGACAAAAATCCTATAAGAACGAGCAACGCAAGTATCGCTATTAAAACGAAATAACAGAAGACGGGCATATACAACTTCCAAACGGGCATATCGAAGTAAGTACCCATCGTGCCGTTCGGGTTCATGACGTAATAACAAATGCCGTAACCCAATGCAATGCCCAAAACTATGCCGAATACGCCGACTATCAAAGCATACATAGAATAATGCCTTAAAATAGCCTTGTTTTTATATCCCAACGCCTTTAAAGTGCCGATTTGCGTCTTTTCTTTGACGGTTATTCTGTGCATCGTAGTCACCATTGTAAGCACCGCTATAAGCAAGAATACCACGGGAAGAATAGAACCCATCGTTTTACCCTCTTCCACCTCGCCTTGCGCCTCGCTGTATGATACTACCTCGTCTTTCGTCAAAACGAGCGTCGTTTTACCGAGTTTTTCGTTTACCGCAGACTTAAAAGCACCTTCGTCTTTTTGGGATAAAACGTTGATTTGCGGATAATATTCGCCTACTTTACTCTCGTAAAATGCGGGAGAAATATAGCAAAATCCGAAAGACCTGTAATCAGGCATCAATTGCGTTACGTCTTTTGTGCAAATGAGGTATTCGCTCGCCTTAATAAGTCCCGCTACTTTTCCGTCGAGTGTAATTCCGTTGTATTGAAGGGAAATGCTGTCGCCGACTTTTATTTTGTTGACTTTGGCGTACTTTTCGGAAAGCCATACGCCGTCGGTAGAAGTTTCGTCGTAAGCGTTGCCCGACATAAGCGTGAAAAATGACACTTTAAAGTTTTTCGTTACGGTAAGCGCGAGAGATTTACCCTCGACGTTTTTCACGTTTACGTTTATCGAAATGTACCTTGAAGTTTCTTCTACTCCGTCTATACTTTTGATTTTCGCTTCGTCTTGCGCGGTAAACGCCGCATAATTGTCGCTTACTACCCTATAATCGGCAAAACC
>CAKQKQ010000005.1 GCA_934249265.1 uncultured Clostridia bacterium
TTCTTGAGTCCGATACAGTTGCTGAACGCCCCTGTTTCAATTATTGTTACACTATCAGGTATATTAATATCAATAAGACCACTACAACCGCTAAATGCTTGATAACCGATTGTCGTTACACCATCAGGTATCGTTACACTCGTAATCCCTCTACACCCATGAAACGCATATTCTCCGATTGCTATTATACTGTCTGGAATAAAAATATTTGTAAGTTCGCTACAATTATAGAAAGCAAAATCACTTATACCTTTTGTTCCATATTTTATGTTTGCCGTCGATGTATTACTGCTCACTCCTACTACCCAACTGTCAACATATTCTATTCCGTTTTCTGTTTTTATTAAACTTTCACAACCGTCAAACGCTTCTTCTGCTATTTTTGTTACGCTATCGGGTATAGTAATACGCGTAAGCCAGTTGCAATTTTTAAACGTATACATGTTAATTATTGTTACGCCATCACTTAAAATTACAGTCCTTAGACTTGAAGGTATATAATAATAGTAATATTTGTTAGCCCCATAATATTGATATGTCACACCGACTAATGTAGAGTTATATGATGAATACGCTGCATATCCGAAAATATAACCGAAAACTTGATCATAACCATTGCTTGCAGTTTTACTTGCCCCTATAAACGGTAAAGTTATACTTTCCAACGACGAGCAACCAAAGAATGCAAAATCGCCTATTTCCGTTACACTATTAGGTATAATCACACTTGTAAGTCCGCTGCAATTCTCAAACGCATTTTCACCAATAGTCTCTACACTATTACCTATAACAACATTTTCAAGTCCACTACAGCCGTAAAATGCATTATTATCGATTGACTTTACACCATTACCTATAGTAACACTATTAATCTTATTGCAATTATAGAATGCATATGCGCTAACATTTGTAGCGTCATCAGGAATAATTAAATCAACAATAAGTTCTCCGTTTAAATATAGGATTTTACTTGAATCGCTATTCATTAAATTATTTAACCCGGAAATATTGCACCAGTTAGATATATCGCTTATAAATATATTTATAATTTTTCTGCAATTTTCAAAAGCTTTTTTACTGATAGTCGTTACATTATTACCTATTGCAATATTTGTAATTTCACTACAATTATAGAATGCTTCTTCACCAATTATCGTTACGCGGTTAGGTATCGTTATACTCGTAAGACTGTTGCAATTATAAAATGCATTATTACCAATTGATTTTACATTGTCGCCTATTACAACACTTTCAAGATTGCTACAATTATAAAATGCATTATTACCTACAGTCATTACGCTGTTACTTAAAATTACAGTCCTTAAACTTGAAGGTATGTAATAATGGTAATATTTGTTAGAATCATAGTATTGATATGTTGCACCGCTAACCGAAGAACTACTTGAAGAAGTTGTATAGTCGAAAATATAACCGAAAACCTGATCATAGCCATTGTTTGCTGTTTTGCTTGCTCCTATAAACGGCAAAGTAATGCTTTCTAATGACGAACAATCTTTAAAAGCACTATCGCCAATTGTTGTTACACTATTAGGTATTATCACATTTGTAAGTCCGCTGCAATTATAAAACGCCGAAGAACCGATTGCCGTTACTTTTTTCGGTATATTTACACTCATAAGACTATTACAATTATAAAACGCATTATTACCAATTGATTTTACATTGTCACCTATTACAACACTTTCAAGGTTACTGCAATTATAGAACACATTATTACCAATATCAGTTACACTGTTACTCAAAATCACGGTTTTTAAACTTGAAGGTATGTAATAATGATAATATTTGTTAACAGTATTGTACTGATATGTTGTACCATTTTCCGAAAAACTGCTTGATGAAATTGTATATCCAAAAATATAACCTAAGACTTGGTCATAACCATACCCTAAATCTTTTCTTGCCCCTATAAACGGTAAAGTTATACTTTCCAACGATGAGCAACCCTCAAACACACTATTACCGATTATTGTTACACTATCAGGTATAATCACACTTGTAAGTTTGCTACAATTCTCAAACGCACTTTCACCAATTGTCTCTATACTATTACCTATAATAGTACTTTCAAGTCCACTACAACCGTAAAACACATAAGAAGGTATTGTTTTTACATTATCTCCTATTATTACATTGCTCAACTTTAAACAGTTATTAAATATAAAACAATAATTAGGACCACTATAAGAACCGGCACTTTTACAATTTTCGGCATTCCATACAACATTTGTAAGTTCACTACAATCTAAAAACGCATAACCACCGATTGTTGTTACGTTATCAGGTATAATTACACTTGTAAGCCCACTACAATTATAGAACGCATAATTCCCGATTGTTGTTACGTTATTAGAAATTATTATATTTATAAGTCCTTTACAATAAGCAAATGCATACGATGGTATCGTCGTCACTTTATCTGGTATTGCTATACTTGTAATTCCGCTACAATTATAGAACACAGAAGAACCGATTGCCGTTACACTGTCGGGTATTGTTACATTTGTAAGTCCACTACAATTATAAAACGCCGAAGAACCGATTGTCGTCACACTGTTGGGTATTGCCACACTTTTAAGTCCACTACAATTGTAGAATGCATAATCACCAATTGTTGTTATGCTGCTTGGTAACACTAAATCTATAATAAGTTCGCCTTTTAAATAAAGGTTTTTATTACTTGAAGCATCCCTCATTAAACTATTTAATCCATAAATATTGCACCAAGCAAATAAATCGTTTATATATACACTTGTAAGTTCACTACAACCAATAAACGCTCCTTCATCAATTTTTATTACACTATTAGGTATAGTTACACTCGTAAGTCCACTACAATTTTCAAATGCTCGATAACCTATTGCTGTTACATTGTCGGGTATTGCCACACTTTTAAGTCCACTACAATTATAAAACGCTTGTACACCAATTGCCGTTACTTTTTTGCCTTTATACGTAGATTTTATTACAATGTCAGTTTTGTCGCAATTTAATCCGATTACGGTATAACTATCGCCGTTTTCTTTAAGTTTTACGTCATATTCGTCCCAAACCGCCGTCAACGTCACGCTACCAATAGAGCCTTTTGCAATTTCGGTCACTTTAACGCCGTTTTGTCTCCACTCTATAAAATCGGCGTTTATGTAATACGCGTCGTTTAATACTATCGTTTCACTTTCGATTGTATATTCAAGTGGGTTGAGCGAACTATTCGTACCGCTACCGCAGTCGTAAGTTATTTTATAAACTATCGGTGTATAACTTGCATTAAACGTTACGTCCCCGATACTGCCTTTTTCTATTTTGCCGCCATTGTCCCAATTTGCAAAATCATAACCGCGTTTTGTCGGAATATTAACAAGCGTTATTTCGTCTTCAACCGTATAAGTCGTCGGATTTCCGCTGCCTATCGTACCACCGTTTAAATTGTAATCAATTTTGTAAGTGATAATATTCCAAGTTACGTCAATCGTCGTATCTTTTGTAACGGGTGTGGAAAAATCGTAGTTCCATTTATCAAAATTATAACCTCTTTTTTCGGGCACGTCTGGCATTGTTGCACAAAAATCTTCTTCTACTTGTTGACTTTCAACATCACTGCCGCCGTTTGTGTCGAAACTTACCGTATAGATAGGTCTGCGGCGAATAGTAACCGCATACGTAGTTTTGCACTCTCCGTCAACCATTTCAAGGACATATACTTGATTATCTCCCTCTTTAAGGGGGATTTTTTTCGTCGCAACTTGTTGCATACCGTATTCATCTAACGATACAACGAATTTAACAATACCCTCGATTTCGATTTCGTTTATAAACGAAAATTCTTCGGTTGAATTGCTAACTTTTCCGTAAACGTTTGTTCCGTCAACGCTAAGTGTTTTGAAAGACATTTTGCTTTCAAGTTTTGTCCCGTCGTCTAAAATTGTGTCAGTTGCGTCGCAACGGTCGCAAGTGGCGGTTTTTGTTCCGTCTTTTTCATGCGTTGCGTTGTTGTCCGATACGTAATTCGTAAAACTGTGCCCTAATGCGTTGCCATAGGCGAAAGTTGCTGTGCCTTTTTCTCCGCATTTGCACGAATAATAATACTTCGCCGCCTCTGTGCAGGTTGCTTCGCTGCATAAATACTCGTCCGTCACGTTTTCGACCGTAAACGAGTGCTTATGCTTGTTCCCGCCGCTGTTTCCCTTTCCGCATGCGGAAAAAGAAAGCGTTGTAAATACGCACGCCGCTATACACAACGCCATAATTAAAATCTTCCTCATAACTTTTTTCTCCTTTAAAATTTTTCGTAAAAATAAAAGTGCCGTATCCAAGCGAATACGACACTAGCAAAGTGCGTTTTCGCTCAGTTGCGACACCAATTAACAATAATAACCTTCATGAAAAGATTTTTGTAATGCGAAAAAGGTACACTTCTGCCCTAAGTATACGTTTCATGAAAGTTATTTAATTGGAGTCGCAGTTTAATTTTACCACTTTTACCAAATTATTGCAATAAAATTAATAAACTATTTACTTTTAAGCCGCCTTTGCTGACTAAAACCGTGATTTTCGCATTTATAATATTGCCAATCAAACTCAAAAAGCCGCATAAACAAACTTAACAAAACGCAAATAAACGCAATAAAAACACTTTGGTGTGTTCGACATAAAAACTCTCGCAATTTCGGCGTAAAACTGCGACACATTCAACAAAAAACGACGGCAACACTGCTCCCGTAGTCAAATAGTAATTATATTCCTAATATATGCCGCATATAATTATTAAGCGAAACGTTAAACAAAAAGCGCGGCAAAGCAAAATTTTAAGATAAATTTTAAGTTAAAATCACAAATATGCGGTAATATTTTATTTTATGTCTTTACAAAATTATGCTAAAATGTTATACTGTAACCATAAAAATATAATATGAGGTCTATTATGGATTTTAAAACGTTATACGGCGAACATTACGACGCCGAAGAACAACAAAAAAGATACCAATATATTACCGACGTTTTCAAGAAAAACGAAAACGAAGACCCGAGTTATTTCTTTTCTTCTCCCGGAAGGGCTGAAATTCTCGGCAACCACACCGACCACAACCACGGCAAAGTTATTGTTGCCGCAATTAGTTGCGATTTATTAGCCGCTGTAAAGAAAACAAACGACAGAATCGTAAAAATTTGCTCGGTTGGTTATGCTCCCGTTTGCGTAAACCTCGACGAAACCGCTTTGGATAAAAACGAATACGGCACTTCTCAAGCACTTACAAAGGGCGTAATTCAGGCACTTAAAGACAGAGGTCTTTTTGAAAAACTCGGCGGTTTTACCGCACACACCATTTCAAGCATATTTAAGGGCGCGGGCGTTTCGTCGTCGGCGGCGTTTGAAGTGCTTGTTTGCGAAATTTTCAACAAACTCTATCTCGACGAAGTGCTTACCGACGTGGATAAAGCGGTTATTTCTCAATACAGCGAAAACGTATATTTCGGCAAACCGTGCGGACTTTTGGACCAAAGCGGAATCGCTATAGGTTCGCTTTGCAAACTCGATTTTAACGAGCCCACCAAACCCGTAATTACAAAACTCGCTCAACCCAAGGGCTATACGCTCGTACTTACAAACACGGGCGGAGACCACGCCGCGCTTACCCCCCACTACGCCGCAATCAGACAAGAAATGGAAAGCGTAGCCGAATATTTCGGTAAAAAGGTTTTAAGAGACGTACCTTACGAAGATTTTATGGCGGCTATACCCTCGCTTAAAGAGAAATTCAGCGGCAGGGCTATTATGCGCGCGCTTCACTTCTACAACGAAAACAACCGTGTTGACCTTGCGGAAAAGGCTCTTGCAGAGGGCGACACAAAAACTTTCCTTAAATGCGTAAACGAATCTGGACTTTCAAGCCTTAATCTTTTGCAAAACTGCTACGTTCCCGGGGACGTTATGCAACCCGTTGTACTCGGAATAGAACTTTCGAGACAAATCATTAAAGACGGCGCAATAAGAGTACACGGCGGTGGATTTGCCGGTTCTATCCTCGCGTTTGTCAAAGAAGAAGACACCGCGGAATACGTAAAAACGATGAAGTCGGTATTCGGCGAAGAAAACGTGTTTACCGCCAATATTAGAGGCGTGGGCACTGCTTTCGTAAAATAATTTGACCATTCTCCCTTTTCATATACCCCCTTTATTAAGGATTTTTCCTTTTTCAAAGGGGGTATTATTTTTTTATAAATTTTTAATGCGGCATTTTTTAATTTTGCGGTATGCTGTTTTTGGTTTGCGATTTAATGCGCTTTCATAAAGTAAAAAATTGACTTTTGCCTTTTTATATTGTAAAACGGCTGATTTTACGCAATACGTATGCGGTAAAACCGTCATTTACGCCAAAACGCACACACTATACAACTCACCCGCTAAAAGGCATTTTTAAAATAATATTTTTACTTTGCCATACTCTATTAAAACCGTAAATGCGTATTTATTTTACACCCAACCGAAGTTTACTTTAAAAATTTATAAATCGGTTTTTTCGGCAAAAAACGAAAAACTATTGTTTAAAAAGCGCAAATATTGTATAATGAATAAAAAGTAAATTTAAAAACGAAACATGGAATTACTTTATGAAACTGTTAAACAGAGTCGAACTTATTGTAGATAAAAAAAGATATACCGATTTAGGTTTGAAAAAGGGAGATAAAGGCATAGTGCTCGGCGAAGAACGAGCGGGCGGCTATTGGCTGGTTTATTTTGACGGAGAAATTTTCCAAGACGTGGACGGCGTTTGGAAAACCACCGAAATCGATGCCGCCGTAAAAGAGGAAGACGTAAAAGTAATCGAAGAATAAGCGGCACAAAATAAAAATCTTTTGACTAAAATTAAAATTTTTAATCTAACTAACCTTTAAAAACCGCTATTTTGCATTTCTTGTTTACAATAAATTGCATCGTAGACTATTTCAAGCAAGTTTTAATTTATATATTATGAAAGAATATGACAGAGTCGAACTTATTGAAGACAATTTAAATTGCATGAAAAGAGGAAATTAAAAAAGGCGATAAAGGTATAATTTTAGGTCCGAAAAGACACGGCTATTGGCTGGTTTATTTCGACGGGGAGATTTTTCAAGACGTAGACGGGATTTGGAAAACCACCGAAATTGACGTCGGCGTTTTGGAAAAACACTTAAAAGTAATTAAAGAAAGCGATTAGTTTTTTATTAAAAACGGGTTTGGCAAAATATCGCGCATATCGGAGACAACAGTGATAAAATTAATTTTAATAACGAAAACGGGTTTGGCAAAAGCCAAACCCGTTTTCGTTGTTTATTTGCTATAATTCGTTATTTATTACTTTAAATTGTCGATTTTACTCAATACGTATGCCGTAAAAGTTACAAATCGCCAAAGCCGTGGTCGCTGTCCGAATCGCTGATTATATCGGAATCGGTGGACGAGTCTGTATCGATAGAAGAGTCGCTACCGCTACTCGAGCCGCCTTGACCGCCCGAAAGGAACAAATCGGTCGAATACATTTTTGTGTATTGCTTACTTATGTTAAAGCCCTCTTCAACTTTGTAAGAGGTGATATATCCGTCGGAAATGGTGTATAAATATCCGTCATAATATCTCGCCCTCGATATTCTTCTTCTAAAGGCTTCGAGTTTTGAATAATTATCCATCTTTCCGTAATCGTCGCCCTCTTCGCCGAAGTTGCTTAAATAAGTCACTGCCCTTAAATTGTTGCCGTCAACCTTGAATACGAGCAACATATTATAAGAAATGCGCGAACTGTAATAACCGTTGTTGTATACATTTTTACGCCTACTGATACTGAAAGCGAACGCTCCGTCCTCGAAAATGCAAATCGCCCTCGGTTCGTCCAAAGCCTCGCAAGCATAAACGTCGCTTACCACGATATAATCCAACAATATGGGCGAAGCACCCGACGAGTCGTACAAGTTTACTCTTACGGTATCGGTCGTTGCTCCCGTTTGCGTGCCGTCATAACCGATGCCTATCATTCTGTTTTCGGCAACGACTTGCAAATGCGACGAATAGCCTTCAATTGAAAGTTGACCGATAACGGTCATTTGCGCGGGATTTGTTACGTCGATTTTGAAAAGCGGGTCGGTTTGACGGAAAGTCGTGACGTAGCAGTAATATTTACCGTTATCTTCTTCATAAGTGACCGACTTTATTTGTTCGTTTGCGGCAAACGTTTCACTCTTTGAAATAAGCGTCATTCTGCTTGTATTGAGCGAAACGATTTTGTTGTCTATATACGTCAAGTAATTGCCTTCTTTGTTGCGTTTGGTGACGACCATATAAAGCGTATCGCCAAATTCTTTCAACGAATATCTGTCCTCAAGAATATAATCTTGAAGCCTTACGCCGTAATGCGCTTCCATGGTGTTTAAGTCAACTTTCATGACGTAACCGTTTTTCGTGTAACTGTAACTACCGTAAGAATAACAGCCGCCCGAAGACTCGGAATTTTTATCTCTGATAGAACAACTGAAAATGGGATAAATTGCCTTTTCGGTCATATAAATATCTTCTAAATATGCGCCGTAATACCCCTTTACGGTTGCGCCATTTGCTAAATCGTTGATATCGACGCACGCAAAACCCGTAATTTGGTCTTCACCGTAGCCTTCGATAGAATTGGGAATACGACTTATAGTCATATTTTTATAGGTTGCGGTTTCTCCCATCGTTTCAAGATAGTTTACCGTGACGATATCGCTGCCGCCCGTAATATCGGAAGAATAGGTTTTATTGTAAGTGTAAAAAGCAAAATACAATTTGCCCGAGCCGTCAACAATTCTCGAAGTTGCAAACTTTCCGCCGATTAAATCGAACGTATACTTTAAGTTATCCTTTAAATCGACAGTCTCGTTGCCGTAATCGTCGGGAAGCGAAATTACGCTTATCGTCAAAGTCTTGTACGACTGATAATAATAATTGACGTATTTGTCTTCGTCGAAAAACGAATTTACTTTACCGGCAATTAAAACGATGTTTTTACCGCATACGTACATCTCAATCGGGATAATTTGAGTGTTATTAAAAGAATAAAAACCGACTGTTTTTATATCCCCTTTATCGACGTCGTTTATTGTCAAACCGTCGCATTGCAGTTTGTAAATGCGATTACCGTACATTTTGACGATATCGCCCTCGTCTACCCCTTCTTCTTGAGTGTTTGTTCCGCCGTGGTCGCCGGAAGTACCCGAATCGCCCTTTTCGTCTGCGCCGCTACACGAAGCGGCAAAAACGCATAGCGAAGCGGATAACAGTACAATCAAAATGCTAATCAATGCTTTTTTCATTTCTTGCTCCTTTGCCCCGCAAACATGGTATAAACCGCAATTAAAATTACGATTATCGCCATGTATTGCATAGGCGTAAATATCCATAATTTTTCAATACTATACGTATTTTTGAAAAACTCTACTACAAACCTAAAAACCGAATATCCGCATAAAAAATACTTATATTTGATTTTTTTAGTAATCGCATTGTACACGAGCGCGATACAGCAAAGCAATATTTCCGTTTGAACAACGGGAAAACTGCCGCCGCAACACTTTTCGTACAAACACGCCAACCTCGACAAACAAATAAACGCGAGCATACTGTTTACGTAACCGTCGAGGTTGCTTTTTTTGTATACTTTTGCCATGATTACCGCACTTAAAGTGAAAAACACCAAGCCGTAATAAATGCCGAAAGGCGAAAACATATATCTGTCTTTTGTGGAAAGCGCGCTACTTATAGCCGTTGCCGTCGCAATTGAAAGCAAAACTCCGCAAAAAGCGTTGACTACAGCCATAAAAAGCAACTCTTTAAAGTCCTTTTCGCCCTTTATTTTATATATGTAATATACCGCCGAAACGATACCCGCAAAAAGTATTATCGCGTAATATTTCGGTTGAGATTTTATCGATTGAATAATTTTTTCCATTTATTTTAATTTAGTCTTTATTTCCCTTCCGTGCCTTAATTATATCATATGATTATGCCGTTTTCAATACTTTTTAAAAATTTTGCGCCCACATTGACGTATAAACGCATATTTTTTGATACATTTTTGCCACAAACGCTTTAAAAATCACAACACGGTCGTGTATTCGGGGGTGTTTGTCTTTAATTTTTTCTTTATTTCTTTCCAATTAGGCATAAACTTGCTTTCGAGTGCTTTAAACTCTTTGCCGTGGTTGGGCACGACTAAATGGCACAGTTCGTGCATAATCACGTACTCGATTTCCTCTACCGAACGACTGAAAAGTTGCAATGCAAACGTAATTTCTCTCGTTTTGTAATCGCATCTACCCCACACGCTTTTAAGGTTTTTATATTTAACCGCCGACGGCGCAAGCCTCGTGATATTAAGCCACTTCGGCATAAGCGTTTCTATCGCGCGTTTCAGCCCCGATAAATAAAAATTTTCGACCTCTTTTTTAATACTTTTTTGCGTGAGTTTTGTCGTCTTTACGACAAACGTATGTTCCGTTTCGTCCAAAAACGCTAAATTTTCGCTACTCGCCGCCACCGATAAAACGTACTTCTGCCCGAGCACGTAAAACGTTTCGCCGCTTAAATACTTTCTGTCTTTTTTCACGGGCTTGCTCTTGCATTGATTTACCTTTTTGACAAGCCAATCGTACTTGCTTAAAGCGAAATTTATTCCCTTTTCCATCGACGTATAAACGGGCACGGTAAGCACGACTCTGCCGCCGGGGTAAACCGTCAAGCGCAGCGACTTCACCCTTTTAAAAACGACTTCCGCCTTTACGTCTTTTATATATACGATTTTCGTCGATTTATCTTTCATATACACCTTTTTATTATTGCCTTTGTTTTCGCCTTTAAAACGCCGCACAAGGCGTGAAATTTAGTCGTTTACACATTCTCGACAACGCCGAAAATTTGGTGCAATGCGCCGATTTTAAACTCACGCGGGCAATTTTATACCTTTATCGTTAATTTTAAAACGCAAACAAGTCGCAAGGTTTTATATAAATTTTATATAAACGATTTGCACGGCAATAAAAAACATTTTCTCTATTAGAGTTTTCGTTTGTAAAATTTATCTTCGCTAAATTTTACGTTCGCTACCGCTTTTCGCAAGGCAATATTTTTTCTACCGCTCTCCGCAAGGCAAACTGAAAATTCACCTTGCAATTTAAATTGCAATATGCAAAATAAAGCCATTTGTAAGCAAGTTTTTAAATTAAAATATTTTAAAAGCGTCCCGAGAAAAATCTTGAGACGCTTTAAGTATTTTTTAGATATTAGTCGGCGTAATCGATTTGCACTTTGTAAGCAAACGAACCGTCGCCCGTAAATTGTTTGTCGCTGCTTCCGACGTACTTCATACCGCTTCTCGTCATAACAGCGTCGATAAGTTGAAGCGCAAGAATCTTGTCTGCCTCTTCTTTAACGACAAGCATCGACGGTACTTGGCTGTAGTTTTTGTCGTCGCCTACGTACACGAGTTGATCGTTTGCGGTGGGTTCTACAGCGAGATAAAGTTTGATTTCGTCTTCTTCTTTAACGAGTTTTACGAGATATCTTCCGTCGTAGAATCTTACAACGTTGTAATCGAATACTTGATAACCGTTGACGTACTTACGAATTTCTTTCGCATATCTGTCAAGTTTGGTATCTTCGCTTTCTTTTCTAACGATAAACGCGAAACCGTTGAGTCTTTCCGATTCGGACGACTTAATAGCCGTGGGTGCGTACGCGCCTTTGACGAATCCGTAATAAGTCATTACGTCTTTAATTACAGCAAGTGCTTCGTTAAACGTAGCGTCGTTTGTAACGGAGAACTTAACGGGAGCGTCTTTGCATTTTTCGTTTTTAACGTATTCCGCTTCGTGCTCTTTCTCGATGAGTTTCTTTACGTCTTTGCTGAAATACAACGCAACTTTACCGTCTTGCATAAACATACGAGCGATAAGCACGTTGCCGCCTTTTTTAGCGATAGTTTTGTTGTTGTCGTCGTGCTCATAAGTGAGCATAGCCGCCTTCAACGCGTCAAAATATTGTACGACTTTGTCGTTACCTACAGCACCTTTAATCCATTTAGCGTAAACTTTTATGTTTTTACGTCTGCCGCAGTAAAGGCTGATAAATCTCGAAGTGTAAGCCTTATCCGAATACCAACCTGCGAACACATAACCTTCGCGCTTGGGATTTTCGGGAGTTTCCCAATATTCGCCTTTTCTTGCTTTAACCGATTTAACTTTGTTGCCACCCATGCTGTTGAACGAAAGTTTGTACTTGCAGTTGCGGAGACAAATAAACAAAATCACGAAGAAAAGTATCAATACGAAAATAATCGATATGTAGAAGAAGGGGTTTGTAAACAAACTTCCCTCGTCAAAACCGAGTTTTGAAGTAAGTCTTTGCCACCAATTCGCGCCCTCTGCAGTAGCGGCGCAAATAGCGAACGGACTGAAATGGTTTGTGGTAAACATTAAAACGTTGTCCTCCTCTATTATTTGAGCGTCATAATCGTTGTCGTCAAGTTTGAGATTTCCGAGATAATATACTACTTGAAGGCTGTCTTTATATTTAACTATATCGCTTACGTCGTCGAGTGAAATCGCAACTAAATATTGCGTTTGTCCGTCGAACTCGTCGAGATATCTGCCGTCTTGAAGTATCTTTATGTTGATGTAATATACGACTCTTACGTTATTGTATTTTTCGTTGTCCGAATTTTTAAGCGCGGTGTTAGTGTTCGTCTTATAAGCCTTAAATCTATAGTCTTTTGCGATGACTTCCGCTTCGGGCGAAAACGCATAAGGATTATCCGATACGATAGTGATTTTATAAGGACTTCCTTCCGCGGTTTTTACGGTGCTTACGTTGACGGGTACGTTCGCTATGTCGGCGTCGAATTGATTTTTCGCATCTTCCATTTCGCTTATGAGCGAAGTAGCGTATATCGCGTCTCTTGCAGCCTTTTTAATGTCGTTTATTTTTTGAACGTTAGCCTCGGAATAATGAGTAAGGTCTACGTCGGCAATAATGTTATGTTCGTAAAAATATTTTCTGTAATATTTTAAAATAGAAAGATAACTGTCGATGTTTTCTTTTTTAATCTCTTCGCTGGTCGCGCCTTGATAGAAATTAATCGCATTTTTCGCTTCTTCCGAGCAATCTACGGGGTTTTCGGCGGTTTCGTTGTAAGTAATGTCGTTGATGACCTCTTGAATTACCGTCAACACCGATTTTACTTTTGCAACATACTCGCTGTACTCTTGCTCGATAGCGGCTTCGTCTTGAGCGGCGTTTACTTTCTCGATATACGTGCTTAACAATTCGTCAAGCGTTTGCATATTCGTTTGAGAATAGAAACCCGAATCTTTCCTTTCTTCGTCCATCGCCCTCATCTTTTCGATCTTCGCTTGTCTTGCGTCGGTCAAATCGACTACGGTGATTTTTGAAACCTTTGCCATCGCGTCTAAAGTTTCTTGCTTTTTAGTCGCGACGTATTCGCCGTTGAGGTTGTTCGACTCATAAAGCGCGGAAATTTGCAAGTCGGCGATCGCGTCGTTGTAATACTTTGTCAACTTGTTGTAGTTTAACTCGGTATAATCTCCGCTGTAATAAGCCTTGTATGCGGTTTCAATGTCTTCAGCCGCGCTTTGGATATCGCCTAAAAGTTGCATTTTAGACAACGCGCTTTGCAAAAGAGTATTGATTTTTTCATCGTCGGTTGCCGACGATATTCTGTCTTGATACTCTTCGAGATAACTCTCTAAAGCGGACTGTCCGTTTACAAGCGCAAGTTTACCGTCGTACGTGTCGTACTGCGATTGCAACTGCGCTAATGCGTCGCTTTTAGTATCGGCGAAAACGCCTACCGCTTGACACATAAACGCCGCTATCGTCATTACGATTATCAACAATAACAAAAACGGTTTTTTTGCATTTGCCCTTTTTGCGTACATATCTTTCCTCTCCTTAATTTTGTTGCTATATATTTGGATCGTAGTCTATTATACTATAACACAGTAATATAATAACACAAATAGCGACCGATTTCAATGCTTTTTTAATAATTTTTTGACAAATTTACTTAATATGTATGCTGTTTTCACGTCAAAACGCGTTATTTTGCCCTTGCGGCGGGTGAGAAATTATTATTTCTTATTATTTTTTGGTTTTAAAGTAGTTATATCACTTTTATAAAAAAGTGTCATATAGGTCGATTTTGCCGTATTTAACAAATTATTATTTCAACTTGAAATTATTTAAAATTATTGAATTTATCGATAATTTACCTTTTTAGTCGTTTTGATTTGATTTTTTTATCGGCGAAAAACGCGGAGTTTTATGCTTTTTCTACCTATTATTTTCGGCTTGATTTTATGCAAATCGTTTACCTTCGAGAGGATATTTTTTTTGTCAAAATATCACCCTTTTAAGTTTTGCAAGCAAAAAGTCCGCCTTAAAAAGCGGACTGATTTTTATGTTTATACACAAATTAATTGTCGTTTAAATCGTCTTTTTCGGTCTCTTTAACAATATAAACGGGACGTGATTTTACCTCGGTAAACGTCTTTTTTACGTACTCGCCCAATATTCCCACGCCGAAAAACAACAACCCGAATAAAAACAAAACCACGGGCAAAATAATGAACAACTCGGTCACGCCGTGCCCCGTCGCCGCCCACACTATATCTAAAACGACAAATACTAAAGTCGCAAGCATACACAAAAACGACAAAACGAAATTGTATTTCAGCGGCGCGGTGGAAAAATCTTCAAGTCCGCCCAAAGCGTATTTGGTGAGCGTTTTTACGCTCCACTTACTTCCTCCCGCAACTCTGTCTATGCTTTCGTATTCGAGCCATTTTACATTGAAACCGACCCAATTAAATATGCCCTTTATAAAGCGTTCTTTTTCACATAACGACAGCACGGCGTCGGTCATTTTTCTCGTCATAAGGCGGAAATCTCGCTCTCCCTCGGTCATATGCACGTCGCTCATTTTGTTGACTATGCCGTAAAAAATTCTCGATAAAAAGGCAACTTTGCCCTTTCTTTTGGTACGTCTGCAAGCAACGCAATCGTAACCCTCTTCGGTGATGCCTTTGTACATATCGATAAGCAGTTCGGGCTTGTCTTGAAGGTCAACGTCCATAAGCGAAACCAAATCGCCCGTAGCCGCCTTTAAGCCGGCGTACATTGCCGCCTCTTTGCCGAAGTTCCTCGAAAAAGAAATAAACCTGACTTGTTTGTCCTTTTTAGCCAAATCTTTAATTATCGACAAAGTTTTGTCCTTACTGCCGTCGTCAACGAACACGAACTCGAACTCTTCGGGGATTTTTTCCCTAATCGGCTTCATAGCCTCGTAATATTTTTCTATGCACTGTTCTTCGTTGTAACACGGCACAACCAAACTGATTTTCATTTAAACGCTTGCTCCGAAATCGTCTTTAAAATATTATTCGCAAAATCGAAAAGCAATAAACGCACGTTTAATCTAAAAATGCTTTAAAATGATTTTTGCGAGTTTTATTTTTACTTTAAAATTATAACATTGCGCGGTGATTTTGTCAATAGTTAACCGAGCATTGCCATAAACGGTATATCGCCTTTGTCAATACTTGACCGAGCATTACTCTAAACAACAAAACGGTGTATCTCCGTAAATGAATGACGAAAAATCGTCGCTTTATATTTGTTGCAACCGCCTTATATTATGTTTGCCACCCAAAGGTCTTTTATTGTTATTTTGTTTGGAACAAATAACCTTTACTGCCTTGTAGGCGTTTACTTATTTGTTATGTTTAAATTTTATTTGCGGGGTCGAAATTTATACACGTTTGAATAATTTTAATAACCTCGTCTATGGGCGTAATGCAGTCTGTTCTTATCCACTCGTTTACAACCGCTTGTATTCCGTTTAAATAAAACATCATCATATAATTGCGCTTTTCAACGGGTATACCGAATTTTTCCATAACGGGCGAAAAAACTCTGCCGAACAATTCTTGATACCTATCTACGCTTTGGAAAAGCGTCACGTGTTTTATAGCCACGACGTAAGTACGCTTGTTTTCCTTGACGTAATCTAAATAAGGATATAAATATTTATCGGTGAAGAAGTACAAATTTTCTTTGTCGGCGGCTTTTAGGTCTTTTAAAGCAATGTCAGTTTTTCCTTCGTCGATTTCGCTCATATAATTCATGAAACGGTTGTGAATAAACGCCACGCTCTCTTCAAGCAAATCGGTCATATTTTCATAATGCAAATAAAACGTAGACCTATTTACTCCCGCTTTGTCGCATATTTCCTTTACCGTGATGTACTCGAAATCCTTTTTGCCGAGTAATTCGATCAACGCCTCGTCCATCAGACAAGCGGTATTAAAATATTTGCTTTCGGATTTATTCATAAAAACCTCTCTCTTTGCCGAAAACGACAACTGCTTTTCTCAAAGTAAAACCCTTTTAATTGAAAACTAAATCTTTCAATTTTTATCGTCTGCTATATATGCATCAATTTCTTTAATCGCCATACGGCAAACCCGCAACCTTTAAAATCAAGTTTTGACTTGCCCAAAATTATTTTTCTTCGCTTATTTCGCTTGCAAGACGAATAATGTCGGCAGCGTATTTCTTTTTGCCTCTGTTTATTAGTTTTTTATAAATAGGATAATTTATACCCGCCATAAGCATACCGACAACGCCGATAACTATACCCAAAACCATAGTCGTAGTCGTACCCGCGCCGATTATTTTCATCGACAAACACATACCCACGCCGAAAACGAGTGCGGCGATAATGCCGAACGTGTAAGCGAAAACGTTTGCGGGCGTTTTTGCCTTTGCGTCCAATTTTTTAAGTTGTACGACCTTTCTTGTGTCCTTAACCGCATATTCGTTTGCAATTGCTTCTGCATAAATTTTGTCTGTGTTCATAATTTTTACCTCCGTAACTTTTATTGTGATTACATTATAACCGATTTTTTACGGAAACTGAACAACAACTCGGCTTGAAAATGTCGATTTAAACGCAAAATATAAACTATAAAAAAATCTTTTGACTAAAGTCAAAATCTTTCAAGTCCTTGCGGACTTACGCAAAAACGCATTGTTTTTGCACTTCTAAGTTTGAAAAATGCGAAATTGTAATCCCTTGCAAGCAAGTTTACAATTTCTTATAATTTAAATTCTTTTAATCTAAAAATACGGTAAAACGACTCGTTTTAAATAAAAAGCACAAAAAACGCCATTCTAAAATAAAAATTGCGGAAAAACTACCTTTCCCCAAACAAAAACACAGCAAAAACAACCCTTATTAAATAAAAAACGCAATAATATAACGCCTAAATTTCGATTTGCCGAAACAAATTTTTATATTATAAAAACTACACAAAAACAAATTTTAATTGCAAATTTTAAATTATAAAAATATACAAAAAACGCCTTTGTGATGCAAAGGCGTTTTTATCTGTTAAATATTAGTCAACAAGTTCGAGTTTTGCCATTTCGGCAGCGTCGCCCTTTCTCTCGCCCAAAAGGTAAATACGAGTGTATCCGCCCTTTTGTCCAAGTTTTTCGGCTCTGTCGGCATACTTGGGAGCAATTTCGTTGAAGATTTTTTCAATAAGGGGATGCTTAACGTCTTGCGTTCTCTCCTTATATTCCTTCTTTGTCTCACCCTTTCCTTTTACGTCGGGAATATCGTAAGTCAAAGCCATAATCTTTCTTCTTGCAGCCAATTTCTTTGCGCCGTCTTTATATGCTTTTACGCTAACTTCTTTACCTTTTTTATCCTTAGTCGTTACGGTTTCTTCAACTGTATCCGTATAAGTGTTTACGGCAAGCGTAATGATTTTTTCAACATAAGACTGCGTTTCCTTTGCAGTAGCAGCGGTAGTCTTGATGCTGCCGTACCACAAAAGGTATGATGCCTGATTTCTTAATACTGCCTTTCTTTCTGTAGATGTCAAACCAATTTTTCTCGGCATTTTTTAGTCCTCCTGTTCCTTTAACGATAAACCGTACCCTTGTAATTTTTGAATTACTTCGTCCAAAGATTTTTTACCTAAGTTACGTACTTTAAGCATATCGTCGATAGTTTTTTTAGTTAAATCCTCAATTGTGTGAATATTTGCTCTCTTCAAGCAGTTATACGAACGTACCGAAAGTTCCATATCCTCGATGTTCTTCTCGAGAATGGACGCTTTTTGGTCGACAGCGGGCAATTTGAGGATATCAAGTCCGCTTATCGCATCCGTCAAAGTAACGAATAAATGAATGTGGTCTTCAATAATTTTTGCAGCAAGACTTACGACTTCTCTTCCAGAGGTCGTGCCGTTTGTCCATACTTCGAGTATAAGTTTGTCTGCTTGGTTTACTCTTGTACTTTCAACGGTATAACTTGCCTTTTTAACGGGAGAATATATCGAATCGATAGCGATATAACCGATTTCGTCGGTCTTGTTGAAGTCCGCACCCTTATATCCTCTGTCTCTGCCGATCGTGATATCCATATCGATACAAGCACCGCTGTCAACCGTGCAGATATACGCGGTAGGATTTAAAATCGTGATTTCGGCGTCTTGCGCGATATCGCCCGCGGTAACTACGCACGGACCTTCTTTATAAAGCCTTACGACTCTTTTATAATTTTGGTCGAGCGACGCGGTCTTGATTGCGACGTTTTTAAGATTAAGAATAATATCGGTTACGTCTTCTTTAACCCCGTTAATTGTAGAAAACTCATGCATTACGTTGCCTACGTTGAATTTAATTCCTTGTGCGGCAGCGCCGGGCAACGAAGAGAGTAAAGTCCTTCTTAAACAGTTGCCGAGCGTAATGCCGAAGCCTTTTTCCAAAGGCTCGACGATTACTTTCGCATAACTTCTGTCTTCATTCTCTTCTATTTCGATTTTGGGCATTTCTATTTCCATCATAGAAAAAACTTACCTCCTTTAATTTTATGTTAGCAAGTTAATTACTTCGAATATAACTCGACGATCATTTGTTCGGAGATTTGCGAATCAATGTCCTCTCTTGTCGGTAAAGCAAGAACCTTGCCTTCCAATTTTTCTGTATCGAATTCTACCCATTTAGCCATGTTGAATTGGTTTTGAGTACCTTTCAATTCCGTAAAATATTTATTGTCTTTTCTTCCTTCTTTTACTGCGATTACGTCGCCTGCGTTGCAAAGATAAGAAGCGATGTTTACATTATGTCCGTTTACAGTGAAGTGTCCGTGCGTAACAAGTTGACGCGCTTGAGTTCTCGACGCAGCGATACCCATTCTGTATACCACGTTGTCAAGTCTTCTTTCAAGCATAACGAGCATGTTTTCACCCGTGATACCCTTCATTCTATCCGCTTTATTGTAGTACTCTCTGAATTGTCCTTCGAGTACTCCGTAAATTCTCTTTACCTTTTGCTTCTCGCGAAGTTGCGAGCCGTATTCGGAAATCTTCTTTCTTCCCGCACCGTGTTGTCCGGGAGCAACAGGTCTCTTCTCAAACGGGCATTTAGTGCTTCCGCACTTTGCGCCTTTGAGGTTTAACTTAGCACCTTCTCTTCTGCACAATCTGCATTTTGCATCTGTATATCTTGCCATTTATACCTTACCTCCCTATTAAACTCTACGACGCTTCGGCGGACGACATCCGTTGTGAGGAATCGGGGAAACGTCTTGAATGAGCGTAACTTCTATACCGCATACGCCGAGTGCCCTTATAGCAGATTCTCTGCCTTGACCAGGACCTTTTACGTATACTTCAACCGAACGAAGTCCGTGTTCTTTTGCTGCGTTAGCCGCAGTTTCCGCTGCTTGTTGAGCCGCAAACGGAGTGCTCTTTCTCGAGCCTCTGTAACCGAGCGCGCCCGCAGAACAATGCGAAATAGCGTTACCGTTCATATCGGTGATCGTTACGATTGTGTTGTTGAAGGAGGATTGAATATGAACCTGACCTTTATCAACGTTTTTATATTCTTTACGTTTTTTTACAACTTTTTTAACAGCCATTATATTTTTACCTCCTTATTATCTTGTTGCAGTCTTCTTCTTAGCAACTGTCTTTCTCGGACCTTTTCTTGTCCTTGCGTTTCTCTTGGACGATTGACCTCTTACGGGCAATCCTCTTCTATGACGTACGCCTCTATAACAACCTATTTCGATAAGTCTCTTTACGCTAAGGTTCTTTTCGGACCTAAGTTCGCCTTCAACTTTAAGATTATGGTCGATATACTCTCTGAGTTTTGCTACGTCTTCTTCCGTCAAATCCTTTACTCTTGTATCGGGATTAATTCCGGTTTCTTTAATTATCTTCTTTGCTGTAGCCAAACCGATACCGTAAATATAAGTGATACCGATTTCTACACGTTTGTCTCTTGGTAAATCTACACCGGCAATACGAGCCATTTATGCACCTCCGAAAAATTATCTGAATTTTAATGTATATGTTATTTTTTCGCACTCGCGGTCTGGAATATACCGCAAACTACGAAAAATCGTTTTCAAGATTAACCCTGTCTTTGCTTATGGCTCTTGTTTTTAGAACAGATTACCATAACTTTGCCTTCTCTTTTGATTACGCGGCATTTATCACACATGGGTTTCACTGATGGTCTTACTTTCATTTTTTATTCCTCCGATAATTAGTTATTTTGTAAAAAAACTTTAGGATTTACTACGCCAAATAATTCTGCCTTTGGTCAAATCATACGGGCTCATTTCGAGTTTTACCGAATCCCCCGGAATGATTTTTATATAATTCATTCTGAGTTTTCCCGAAATGTAAGCGGTAATGATATGTCCGTTGGACAATTTTACCTTAAATGTTGCATTAGGCAGGGACTCGATAATTGTTCCCTCTGTCTCCATTACATCATCTTTAGACAATATATATTCCCTCCGTTTTTTTGTTTGTTATGCTTCGACTTCATCCTCTTTACGCTGAAAGAGTTTACACGCCATCAGCATGAATGAACTTCATATAGAAGTTTCTGTTTATCCGCGGCGGCTATCGCCACGGATAAACTATAAAACTAATTTTAACCTTTGAGGTTATTTTATTATTTTTTGTATACGATTAAATATCTCGTCTACGTCGCCCTCTCCGTCTACTCTATACAAAATTCCTTTCGCCTTATAATACTCGATTAAAGGCTCGGTTTGATTATGATAAACGGAAATTCTTTTCTTGACCGTTACTTCGTTGTCGTCGTCTCTTTGAATGATTTGTTCGCCGCACTTTTTACAGTCTTTTCTGTCGCCGATAAATTTTACGTGATAAGATTCGCCGCATTTGGGGCAAACCCTTCTTCCCGTAATTCTATCGAGAAGTTTATCGAATTCGACGTCGATATCTATTACGTAATCCACTTTAGCAATCTTGTCGAAAGCGTTTGCTTGCGCTACAGTTCTGGGAAAACCGTCGAGAAGATAACCGTTTTTACAGTCGTCTCTCGAAATTCTGTCTTCAACCAATGCGATAGTTACTTCGTCTGGCACAAGTTGACCTTTGTCTATATACGACTTGGCTATCACTCCCGTAGGCGTGCAATGCTTGATGTTGTCGCGAAATATATCACCGGTTGAAATGTGAGGTATTCCGTATTTTTCACATAACTTCGACGCTTGAGTGCCTTTGCCCGCACCGGGTGCTCCCAACAAAATGATATTCATATTTATTTCAAGAATCCTTTATAGTTCTTCATCATGATTTGCGATTCGAGAGCCGTGTTAAACTCGAGTGCTACCGAAACCGCTATCAGCATTCCCGTTGCGCTGAATACCGAAGATACCGAAGGATCGATAATTCTGAAAATAATCGACGGAATTAACGCTATAAGAGCGAGGAATATCGCGCCGAAAAGCGTAATTCTCTTGGATATCTTCTTGAGATATTCGGTCGTCGGTCTTCCCGCTCTGATACCGGGAATAAAGCCGCCGTTTTGTTGAATACTCTTGGATATGTCGTCGGGATTAAACTGAATTTGATTATAGAAAAATGCAAAAGCGAATATAAGCACGCAAAGCACAATCATGTACAACCACGAATTCGTACCCATCCAGTTAGACCACCAACGAGCAGCCTTTGACATGGGCCAGAACATCGTAATGATAAGTTCGGGGAAGGAAACGATGGAGAACGCAAAGATAAGGGGCATTACGCCGTTTGCGTTTACCTTAATGGGTATTACGGTCGATTGACCGCCGTACATCTTTCTTCCTTTAACTTGTTTTGCGTATTGTACCTGAATTTTTCTTTCCGCACCGTCTACAAATACGATACATCCGAAAATGATTATAATCGCTACTACGTACCAAAGCAAAGTCCAGAAACCTTCTTTGCTTGCCGACGTACCGAACGCGCCGCCCAATAATCTGATAACCGCTTGTCCTGCAGTTGCAAGGATACCGGCAAAGATAAGGAGCGATATACCGTTGGATACACCGTAATCCGTAATTCTTTCACCTATCCAAACGACTACTACTGCGCCTGAACAATAGAATATAACCGCTATCGCGTAAGCGAGGAACGTACCGAATCCGCCGCCGCCCAAAAGAACTGCAAGCGGGGTCGAAGTAGTTGAATTTTTCAAATTGCCGCCAAAGTTGATAAGAATACCGATAGATTGAATTATTGCGAGTACCAATGCAAGTATTCTTGTGAGAGAGTTGATTTTTCTTCTTCCCTCTTCTCCTTCTTTCGACCATCTTTCAAGTCTGGGGAATGCAACCGTCAAAAGTTGAACAATAATCGAAGAGTTGATATACGGGCTGATACCGAGCGCGAACCAAGTTCCGCTTGCAAGGCTTCCGCCTGTCATCATACTCATTATTCCGAGGTACGTTACGCTTCCTAACGTATCTTGGTCGATTAATTGGCTGCCGATTCCCGGTACGGGAATATAACAACCGAATCTGTAGAACAACAAGAGTAAAAAGGTAAAAATAATTTTATGTCTTACCTCTTTTATCTTAAATGCGTTTTTAAATGTTTCTAACATGTTAATTCCTCCGCCTTATCAGTTTGAAAAACAATTAAACTTCTTCGCAAGTGCCGCCGGCTTTTTCGATCGCCTCTTTTGCACTCTTGGAAAACTTATTTGCTTTTACGGTGAGGGCAACTTTCAATTCTCCGTCGCCAAGCACCTTCAAACCGACAGCACCCTTAACTTCTTTAATTTTTCCTTCGGCATACAACATATCGTAATCTACAACCGTGTTTGCCTCAAACTCGTTGAGTTGGTTTACGTTTACGATTTCGTATTCCTTTCTGAAGTAATTATTAAAGCCTCTCTTGGGTACTCTTCTTGTAAGTGGCATTTGACCGCCTTCAAATCCCGGTCTTACGCCGCCTCCGCTACGAGCCCATTGTCCTTTGTGACCCTTTCCGCTGGTCTTACCTAAACCCGAACCAATGCCTCGACCAAGTCTTTTCTTGCTTTGTCTCGAACCTTCAGCCGGTCTTAATGTATCAATTCTCATATCTGCACCTCTTAAACTTTCTCTACTTTTACAAGGTGGTCTACAACTTTAAGTTGTCCCTGCAACGTTGCGCTGTCCTTAAATACTTTGGACTGTCCGATTTTCTTTAAGCCGAGTGCCGCAATAGTATCTTTTTGAACTTTGATACATGCTATCGTACTCCTTACGAGAGTAACCTTAACCTGATTTTCCATTTTAAAGTCCTCCTTAACCTAAAATTTCTTCGACAGTCTTTCCGCGAAGGGCTGCTATTTGCTCTGCCGTCCTTGTGGTCGCCAATCCTTCGATTGCGGCTTTTACCATATTAACGGGGTTTGTAGTTCCGTGCGATTTAGTTCTGATGTTCTTTACGCCGCACGCTTCCATTACCGCACGAACGGGACCGCCCGCGATAACTCCCGTACCTTCTTCAGCCGGCATCATAAGCACCGAACCTCTACCGAATTTTCCTACAACCGTGTGAGGAATAGTAGTGCCGACAAGCGCGACTTGTTTCATATTCTTCTTTGCTTGTACGGTTGCTTTATCTATTGCTTCGGGAACTTCTTTCGCTTTACCCATTCCGTAACCTATCTTGCCGTTTTCGTCGCCTACGACTACAAGAGCGGCAAAACGCATAATACGTCCGCCTTTTACAACCTTTGTAATACGGTTAACGGAAATAAGTTTTTTGCAAAAACCGTCTTTCTCTTCTTGTCTTCTTTGTGGTCTGCTATTTCTTTCTGCCATTTTAATCTCCTCCCGTTAGAATTTCAAGCCGGCTTCTCTGGCGCCGTCAGCCAAACACTGAACTCTTCCAGTATAGAGATATCCGCCTCTGTCGAATACGACAGTTTCGATACCTGCTGCCAATGCTCTTTTACCAACTTCTTGTCCTACGATTTTTGCAGCCTCGCTCTTCGTCTTTCCTTCGATGAGAGCCATAACAGACTTTTCGACCGTACTTGCGCTAGCCAAAGTCTTGCCTTGTACGTCGTCTATTACTTGCGCATAAATGTGATTAAGGCTTCTGTAAACGCAAAGCCTCGGACATTCGGCTGTTCCGGAAATATGCTTTCTGACTCTTTCGTGTCTTCTCAATCTTTCTTGATTTTTATCCGTTTTTGAAATCATAATTTACACTCCTTTACTTACCGGCTGTCTTGCCTTCCTTACGTTCGATTACTTCATCCTTATAGCGGATACCGTAGCCGTGGTAAGGTTCGGGCTTGCGAAGAGACCTAATCGTCGACGCAACTTGACCTACTTGAACTTTATCGATGCCCTTTACGGAAATTTCGGTTACTGCAGTGCAAGTAAGCGTAATTCCTTCGGGTGCTTTAAATTCGATGGGGTGAGAATATCCTACGTTTAATACGATATCCTTGCCTTGTTGTTGAACTTTCCAACCTACACCGGATATAACGAGCGATTTTTCAAAACCTTTCGTTACGCCTGTAATCATGTTGGCTAAAAGTACTCTGTAAAGTCCGTGGTATGCTTTTGCTTCGAGTTCGTGTCCCTCTTTTACGTCAAAAGTAGCCTTATTTGCCTCAACCGTCAAATTGAGTCTTTGATTGTCGAATTCCTGCGTAAGTGTACCCAAAGGTCCGGTTACCGTGATAACGTTTTCCTTTACGTCTACCTTTACGCCTGCGGGAATTTCAACAGGATGCTTACCGATTCTCGATTTGCTTATCTTTTCCATTTCGATTCCCTCCGATTACCAGATATAAGCAAGCACTTCTCCGCCGTGACGAAGTTTTCTTGCTTCTTTATCTGTCATTATGCCCTTGGGTGTAGATACGATGGCAATGCCCATTCCGCCGAGAACCTTCGGCAAATCTTCATAGCCCGCATATACTCTGAGACCCGGCTTGGATACTCTCTTTAAACCGGTAATAACCATTTCGCCCTTAGGACCGTATTTCAAATCGATTACTATTTTAGCATCGATTCCTTCACCTTCTACCTTATAGCCGTTGATGTACCCTTCGGATAGAAGAATTTTCGCTATTTCCGCCTTCATTTTCGACGAAGGAACTTCAACTTCTTCGTGTTTAGCGGTCAATGCGTTTCTGATTCTTGTAAGCATATCTGCGATAGGATCTGTCATTTTCTTCTTCCTCCTTTTACCAACTTGCTTTCTTTACGCCGGGAATTTGACCCTTATAAGCCAATTCTCTGAAACATACACGGCAAACGCCGTATTTACGAAGAACAGCGTGCGGTCTTCCGCAGATGCTGCATCTCGTGTATGCTCTCGTTGAATATTTAGGTGTTTTTTGTTGTTTATTTATCATTGCTTTCTTTGCCATAAATATTCACTCTCCTTATGCTTTAAAAGGCATTCCCATTGCCTTTAACAATTCTCTTGCTTCTTCATCCGTGTTTGCGGTAGTAACGAAGCAAATGTCGAATCCTCTTACTTTCTCTACTTGGTCGTATTGAATTTCGGGGAATATCAACTGCTCTTTAACGCCCATAGCGTAGTTACCTCTGCCGTCGAAAGACTTTGAAGGAACACCCTTGAAGTCTCTTACTCTCGGCAATGCTATAGAAACGAGTTTATCGAAGAAATCGTACATTCTCGTACCTCTAAGCGTAACTTTGATACCGACGTTCATACCTTGTCTGATTTTGAAGTTTGCGACGGACTTTTTAGCCGTGGTCAACACGGGCTTTTGTCCTGCGATAAGCGTAAGTTCTTGTTGAACCGTTTGTACGCTCTTTGCATTGTCCTTTTGTTCGCCGAGACCGCCGTTGATAGTAATTTTTACAAGTTTAGGAACTTGGTTTACGTTTTTATAGTTAAAACGTTTCATAAGATAAGGCACTACTTCTTTTTTGTAGTTTTCCTTAACTCTGCTTACATAATTGGAATCGGTTGCAGTTTCCTTAGCAACCTGAGTCGTTTTGTTAGCCATTTATTTTCTCCTTATTAAATTGCTTATTCGGCGTCTTTTGCCGCAGCCTTCTTCTTGGTAGTCTTCTTTGCTGCCTTTGCCGCTTGAGCCTTCTTGGACTCTACTTTTGTATCGAGAACCGCGCCGCACTTCTTGCATACTCTTACTTTTTCTTTGCCTTCGCCCTTGTAAGCAACTCTGGTTGCTTTTTTGCAAGCGGGGCAAACAACGAGTACGTTAGATGCGTCGATAGGACCGCATTGGTCAACTATTGCGCTTACTTCGTTTGCGGAACGAGCCTTTTTAGCCCTCTTTTGTACGTTGATTCCGTCTACCGTAACGGTGTTTTTGTCGGGATTTGCAACAAGAACTTTACCTGTCTTTCCGTTGTCCTTACCCGTAAGTATAAGGACAGTATCATTCTTTTTAACTTTCATTTCAAATACCTCCTTATAAAACTTCGGGAGCAAGAGATATGATTCTCATATAATCTTTATCTCTGAGTTCTCTCGCTATAGGTCCAAAGATACGAGTACCTCTGGGTTGTTTTTGAGCGTCGATAATTACCGCTGCGTTGTCGTCGAATCTGATATACGTTCCGTCGGGTCTTCTGATACCCTTTTTAGATCTAACGATAACCGCCTTTACTACGTCGCCTTTCTTTACCGTTCCTCCGGGAGTAGCCGTCTTAACACTTGCAACGATTACGTCGCCAATGTTACCACTTCTTCTGAAAGAACCGCCTAAAACTCTTATGCACATAATTTCTTTTGCGCCCGAGTTGTCTGCTGCTGTTAATCTTGTCTGTGGCTGTATCATATTAGCATCCTCCTCTTATTACTTCGCCTTTTCTATAATCTCGGCAACTCTCCAATTCTTCGTAGCGGATAATTTTCTCGTTTCAACGATTCTTACCTTATCGCCTACGCCGCACTCGTTGTTTTCGTCGTGCGCCTTGAATTTCTTGGATTTAGTGATTGTCTTTTTATATAAGGGGTGTTTACTCTTCTCTTCGATGAGTACTACTACCGTCTTATCCATTTTGTCGGAAACTACGAGTCCGACTCTTTCTTTTCTCAAATTTCTTTCCATTTATCCGTCCTCCATTAAGCGTCAGCCTTGATTTCTCTCTCGCGGATAACTGTCTTTACTCTTGCGATATCCTTCTTTACTTGTTTAAGTACGCAAGGATTCTCGAGTTGACCCGTAGCGTGACGGAAACGAAGGTTAAACAACTCTTCTTTGAGTGAAACCAATTTTGCTTGCAATTCATCATTAGTCATTCCGTGAACTTCATTTGCTTTCATTAACCTTCACCGCCTTCTGTTTCAATTTCTTTCTTAACGAATTTAACTTTACAAGGAAGTTTATATCCCGCAAGTCTCATTGCTTCTCTTGCAGTCGCTTCATCGACTCCCGCCATCTCGAACAAAACTCTGCCCGGCTTAACGACGGCTGCCCAATATTCGACGCTACCTTTACCGCTACCCATACGAGTTTCGGCGGGTTTTGCCGTGATAGGCTTATGAGGGAATATATCTATCCATACTTTACCGCCACGTCTCGTGAATCTCGTCATTGCGACTCTGGCTGCTTCTATTTGGTTTGCCGTGACCCATGCGCAAGACTCAGCAACAAGTCCGTATTCGCCGTAAGCGATTTTGTTACCCTTGTTTGCCTTGCCCGTCATTCTTCCGCGGTGAACTCTTCTTCTTTTTACTCTTTTAGGCATTAACATAATTACGCTTCGCCTCCTTCAACCTTCTTGGCAGCACCGAGTACTTCTCCTTTGTAAATCCATACTTTGATGCCGATCGCTCCGAACGTGGTGTGTGCGGTTGCAGTACCGTAATCGATGTCTGCACGGAGAGTTTGAAGAGGAATAGAACCCTCGTGATACTCTTCCGATCTCGCGATTTCTGCGCCGTCAAGTCTGCCGCCGCATTTAATCTTGATACCCTTTACACCCAATCTCATAGAGCGGGAAATTGCTTGTTTCATCGTCCTTCTGAAAGACGCTCTCTTTTCAATTTGGCTTGCTACCGATTCAGCAACGAGTTGCGCGTCGATATCGGGTTTTTTAATTTCAACGATATTGATTGCAACAGTCTTGCCGACAGCGATTTTAGCAAGGTTTTTCTTCATTACCTCGATTTCAGAACCTGCTTTACCGATAAGCACTGCGGGTCTTGCGGTGTAAATAGTGATAGACACTCTGTTTGCCGCTCTTTCGATGGTAATTTTGGATACTGCGGAAGCCTCGTATTGCTTTTTGAGGAATTTTCTTATTTCGTAATCTTCTTTAATGAAAGCGGAAAAATTCTTTCCTTCGGCATACCACGAAGTATCCCAATCTTTTATAACGCCCACTCTAAGTCCGTGGGGATTAACTTTTTGTCCCATTGATACATCTCCTCCTGTTAAGCAACGTCAAGTATAACCGTAATGTGGCTCGTACGTTTCAAAATTCTGTATCCTCTACCCTTGCCTACGGGTCTCATTCTCTTGAGAGACGGTCCCATATCGGCGTAGCATTCAGCAACTTTGAGGTCGTTTACGTTCATATTGAGGTTGTGCTCGGCATTTGCTGCCGCGGAAAGTACAACCTTTTTGATGGGTTCTGCACCGGCTTTGTTGCAGTTATCCAAAATTGCAACAGCCTCTCTTACTCCCTTGCCTCTGATTATATCGAGAACTACTCTTACTTTATAAGGAGAAATTCTGATATATTTAGCGCACGCATGCGGTCTTTTATCTGCAGTCTCCGCACGTTTTGCTGCTCTTTTCTTCATATTACCAGCCATTTTTTATCTCCTCCCGTATTATTTCGCGCCGGTCGTCTTGGAATTGCCGGCATGTCCTTTAAACGTTCTCGTGGGAGCGAACTCACCGAGTTTGCATCCGACCATATCTTCCGTAACATATACGGGTACGTGCTTTCTTCCGTCGTAAACGGCGATTGTGTGACCAACCATTTCGGGGAATATTGTCGACGATCTCGACCACGTCTTGAGAACTTCTTTCTTGTTTTGTGCGTTGAGAGCCTCTACTCTTGCTAACAATTTCGCTTGGACGAAAGGTCCTTTTTTAACACTTCTACTCATTGTTTAACCCTCCTAGTTAACTCTCTTAAGAATAAACTTGTTAGTTCTATTCTTCTTCTTTCTCGTCTTATAACCCATTGCAGGTTTACCCCACGGAGTTACAGGTCCGGATCTACCTACGGGGCACTTACCCTCGCCGCCGCCGTGCGGGTGATCGCACGGGTTCATAACAGAACCTCTGACGGTGGGTCTTACGCCCATATGTCTCGTCTTGCCGGCTTTACCTACTCTCACGATTTCGTGGTCGAGGTTACCGACTTGTCCGATTGTCGCTTTGCAGTTGATTGCAACGAGTCTCATTTCGCCGCTGGGCATCTTAATCGTCGCATACTTGCCTTCTTTAGCCATAAGTTGTGCGGCTGCGCCTGCGGATCTAACGAGTTTTGCACCTCTGCCCGCTTGTAACTCGATGTTGTGAATCATAGTACCTACGGGGATATCTTCGAGTTTAAGGCAGTTACCTACTTTGATATCTGCGTTGCTGCCCGATTCGATTACGTCACCTACTTTAAGTCCTACGGGTGCAAGAATGTAGGATTTAGAACCGTCTTTATATACGATAAGGGCGATGTTAGCCGTTCTGTTGGGATCGTACTCGATTGTCTTTACCGTTGCGGGAACTCCGTCTTTAAGTCTCTTGAAATCGATTACTCTGTATTTTTGTCTGTTTCCGCCACCTTGATGTCTTACGGTGATTCTACCTTGCGCGTTTCTGCCGGCGTTTTTCTTCTTGGTTTCAAGTAAAGATCTTTCCGGAGTCGTGCAAGTGATTTCTTCAAACGAACTTACCGTCATGAAACGGCGAGCGGGTGAAGTCGGTTTATATCTTTTAATACCCATTGTGAATTCCTCCTATTAAGTCAAAGAATCGAAGAACGCAATGCTCTTGCTGTCTTTCTTCAACTGAACGATGGCTTTCTTGTAAGAAGGAGTATAACCTTGCGTTCTGCCCATTCTTTTAAGTTTGCCTCTGCAGTTTACCGTGTTTACCTTCTCTACTTGTACGTCGAACAACTTTTCAACAGCCGTCCTTATTTCAGTTTTGTTTGCGGTTTTTGCAACAACGAATGTATATTTCTTATTTTCGATACCCGCATAACTCTTCTCTGTAAGTAGAGGTTTCAAAATAATATCTCTTGCTTCCATTATTCTCCGTAAACCTCCTCTAATTTTTCTACAGCGCCCTTAGCCATAACTACGACTGCGTTTTTAACGATATCGTAAGTGTTGAGTTGTTCTACGGGAAGCGTGTTTACCTTTTCAAGGTTTCCGCATGCCCTCAAAACGAGTTCGTCGCTGTTGTTCATTACCAAAAGTACAGTCTTGTCGAATTTCATAGCGTTGAGGAAAGCAACCATTTCTTTGGTCTTTCCGTTTTCAACCTTGATTTCGTCGATAACATATACTTCGTTGTCTGCAAGTTTTGTGGAAAGCGCGCTGAACATTGCCGTTCTTCTTGCGACAACGTTCATCTTCTTCGAGAAGTCTCTGGACTTGGGTGCGAATACTACGCCGCCCTTGATCCATTGCGGTGCTCTTGTAGAACCTTGACGGGCATTACCCGTTCCCTTTTGTCTCCAAGGTTTTTTACCGCCGCCGCGAACTTCCGTTCTCGTCAAAGTGCTTTTTGTTCCTTGTCTTTCGTTTGCAAGTCTCGTAACGACTGCTTGATGAATAAGCGCTTCGTTGTATTCGATTGCAAACAAATCGCTAAGTTCCATTGTGCCGGTCTCAAGACCTTTCATATTATATACTTTTACACTTGGCATAGTCTTTCACGCTCCTTATTTAACGCTGTCGGCGATAGTAACGTAACCGCCTCTCGGTCCAGGTATTGCGCCCTTGATAAGTAAGGCGTTTCTCGCCACGTCAACCTTAACGATTTCAAGGTTTTGAATCGTAACGTTTTCATGACCGTATTGTCCGGGCATAAGTTTGTTCTTGAAAACTCTCGACGGACTGCTGTTTGCACCCATAGAACCAACTTCTCTGTGTACAGGTCCTACACCGTGCGTTTCCTTTAATCTGTGATGATTCCATCTTTTAATAACACCGCTGAAACCGTGACCTTTCGTAACGCCCGCTACGTCTACTTTATCGCCTTGAGCGAATTTTTCAACCGTAACCATGTCGCCTACGTTGTAGGAAGTAAGGTCTTCGAGTCTAAACTCTTTAAGTACTCTTTGCGGTGCAACTCCTGCCTTTTTGAATTGACCGAGTTCGGGCTTGTTTAAAGCCTTTTCTTTTGCCTCGTCAAAACCGAGTTTTAAAGCGGCATAGCCGTCTCTTTCAACCGTTTTGATTTGGACAACAGGACACGGACCCGCAACGACTACCGTAACGGGGATTACTTTTCCGTCAGAGGAAAAGATCTGTGTCATTCCCATTTTCTTTCCAATGATTGCTTTATTCATAGATAAAGTTCACCTCCAAATATATTTACAATTTAATTTTTGCCGATTATAACTTGATCTTGATGTCTACGCCTGCGGGGAGGTGTATACTTTCAAGTATCTTCGCATTTGTCGAATAAATGTCGATAAGTCTCTTGTGCGTTCTGATTTCGAATTGCTCTCTGCTATCCTTATACTTGTGGGGAGAACGCAAGATAGTAACTATTTCCTTCTCTGTGGGAAGGGGGATAGGTCCGCTTATTTTTGCGCCGACTTTCTTCATCGCTTCAACGATGCGCTCTGTTGCCTGATCGACCATCTTAGCGTCGTAGGCTGCCAATTTAATTCTCATTTTTTGTCCTGACATGTTAATTCCTCCGATTTATACTAACATTTTTATTCAACATTGCCGTGTGTGTCGCACCCTTTAGCATTAAAAAAATCATTCGCACTGTGTGTTTAAAGCGAATGACCTATCATACCACTTGGGTCCGTAGTTAGTCGCAGAGATTAAGTCTCCACATTTGTCAATGAAAATTATCTTTCTTCCTTATAGCGGGGTCCGGAACCCGTTATCGGTCGAATTAAGTAACTTTTCATCTCAACCCATATTACACAGCCTAATTATATTACAACAAATATCAACCCGTTGTCAAACATTTTTTCACTGTTTTTTAACTTTTTTTCATTATTTTTTTAATATATAGGTTTTTTGGTGTTTTTAGGTCGAATTATCTCGATTTTATCGTAAATTTTGCTCGTCATATTACGCATTATCTTTTCAGGACCATTACAACCCCTATTATATCGAACTATCGCAGCCCCTATTATATATAATAAGGAATACGTTTTTGCAATGTAAAAACCGTGTTGGCACGTCGCAAATTTTGCCGTGATAACCATATCATCTCCCCAAAATTCTATCGTAATAAACCTTATTGCCATACCGTAAATTCAATATATTGCCCACCACAAATCTATTAAAGCGACATTTTAAAAGCCGCGCCGAAAATTTCGGCGCGGCTCAAATTATATAAAATTTTACAATGTTTCGAGTAATTTATCTTTATAAATGCTCGGCAACGACTTTTTGCCGTCTTTCTTCGCTGTCATTTCGTTTACCGCGGACACAAACTCGTCCACGCTTTTGCAAGCGATGAGTTTTTCGTATAAATCACTTCTTAAATCGTTGTCTCCGTCAAGTCGGCGAATAGCGTAACCGGCGTTGCGTTTTAAAAGCGCGAGTTTGTCCTCTTTTTCGTATTCGACTTCAACAATATACGTTTCGTCGAAATTTAAACTATCCAATATAACCGAAGTGTAGTCTGTCTCTATCGTTTCAAGCGTTTGCTCGTTTTTACCGCATAAAACCTTAACTTTTCCGTCGTGAACGTTTTTAAACGCAAGTCTAAACGACCTATCGCAAGGAATTACGCCGCTTTCGCCCTCGAACGTTATTTTCAAGCACTGTTTGCCGTCTTTTTCAAACGAAGTGAAATTCGTCCTAAATACTTTTTCGTCGCCGTCATCTTCGACGAGTTGGAAACTGCCGTTGCCGTTGTACACCTCGATATTGAGCGAGTGAGGATTTTGCACGCTGTTAAACGTTTTGTCTCTGCTCGTCACGAAAAAACCGCCCTCTTTTGCGAATACGGGAATCGTATCGAGCCATCTGACGATAGTTCTTTCGCCGCCATCGTAAGTTTCTCCCGTGAAAATATCCGTCCATTTGCCGTCGGGGAAATATATTTTTTGCTTTACAAACCCGTTGAAAGAATGTTTGGTAATCGGACTGACAAGCAGTTGCCCCGCAAAAATATACTCGTTTTTATAGTCGTACGCTTGTTTTTTATGCGGTTCGTAATAATAAAGCGGCTCAATAATCGCTTGTCCTTTTTCGTGAGTCAAATAGTCCGCCGAATACAGATAAGGTATCATGGCGTGGCGCAACCTCAACGTCTCTTCCGCCATATAGCCGATGCCGTTCATGTAAAACCACGGTTCTTTGTTGCACATGGGGTTGCACGAACAATGAAGTCGATTTATGGGGCTGAACACGCCGAATTGCAAATATCTCAAATACTGCTCCCCGTCCTTTTGACCGTTCATATGACCGCCGATGTCGTGACTCCACCACGTGTAGCCGATATTCGACGCGGTCGAGGTGAAATAAGGGATATAATCGAGAGTTTCCCAATTTATAATGGTATCGCCCGAAAAGCCGAGAGGATATCTGTGCGCGCCCACTCCGCAATATCTCGACAAAATAAGCGGCTTGTCGTTTTTGGCTTTATCGAGGAAATGATAATGGTTGAGTGCCCACAGCGGGTCAAGACCTTCTTTTTTGCTGTTTGTGCCTTGTTGCCAATCGACCCACCAGAATTTTACGCCGTCTTTTTCATAAGGTTTGTGCAAAATCGAAAAATACGCGTTGATGAAATTTGTATCGGCGCAGTCGAATTCTATTTGCTTTCCGCTGCTCGCGTCCACGTTCAACGCTTTTGCGAAGTCCTCGTACATATCTTCGAACCACCTAACGCCGAGCGCGGGATGAAGATTAAGCGTAATGGCGTAATCGCGCTTTTTTATTTCGTTTAAAAACTTTTTGTAGTCGGGAAACAACTCTTTATTCCAACTATACCCCGTCCAGCCGTCGTTTCCGCCGTAATAAGGGGTGTTTCTGCCGAGTTCGGTGACGTGTTTTTGCTTGTCGAGGTCGTTTGAATAATGCCAATCCATATCGATAGTCGCCACGGTGAAAGGTATGTTTCTCTCTTCAAACGAGTCTAAAAGATTTAAGTATTCTTTATCGGTATAAGCGTGGTATCTGCTCCACCAATTGCCAAGCGCATATCTGGGAATAAGCGGCACGCTTCCGCAAATGGCAAACAACGCCTTTACCGCGCCTTTATAATCGTCGCCGTAAGCGAAAACGTATTCGTCGCGTATTTGGTTGTAAGCGACGTCCAATTCGCCGTTTTCTTTTAAAATAAGCGAACGGGTATCGTCAACCACGGCAACGCCCGTCAACGAACACACGCCCGTGCCCATTTTAAATTCTTCGCCCGTCTCGAAATCTTTATTCGCGCTCATTCTGTCGAGCGTGCGGTACGTACCCATTAAATTGCCGTCGTTGGAAATTTTGACTTTGTTGCCGTTTAAAAGGACGTAAGATTTTTCGTAATCTTTATTAATCACTATTTGCACCGCTTTCGTGTCGATGCAAATGCAGTCGCCGCTTTGCTTTGTTTTATACTTCACGGGCGGCATATCTCTAAACCAAACCGTTTGGGTTGCGTTGTCGTTGAAAATTCGTTTTTCGTCTTCTTCTATGCGGAAAAGTCTGTCGGTCAAAACGGTAATTCTGTAATTAAGCCAATAAATTACATTTTTGTCGTTTGCCTTGGGACTTGTCTTTGCTATTAAATGTTTATCGAGCATATAAGCCGCCTCCGATTGTGTTTACTTCAACATTTTACAACACCTTAAACCGCTTGTCAATATCGAAACAGTATTTTTTAAAACTAATAGTTTAACAAACACAATTAAATAAAGATATTTCGCAAATTAAATCGACTAATTTGCATTGATTTTTGTCGTTTTTACGCAATACGTATTATGTAAACGCGACAATTTGTTTAATTTTCTACTTATCGGCGGCGGTTAAATAGCCGTTTAAATAATCGCCCAAACAGTCGTAAGGCGAAGCCGTTTCAAGCATGTTTGCAACCTCGCTTACAGACAGCGTTTTTATGGTTTTTGCACCGCCCGTCATCACCTCTATTTCATACAGACAGTCGCTGTCGATAAGTTTCGTTATCCTTTTTATGGGGGTCGTTTTTAAAAGAGCGAGTTTTTTCACTTCGCAACCCCGCTTTAAAGAACTTTCGTAAAGGTTTGAGTATATTCTTATATAGGTGTTTTCGCCGTTTTTATCGATAAGCCCCGCAAAGACGAACGCGGCGAAAAACAAAAACGTGAAATTGACGGCATAAAAACAACTTATCACAAACAAACAAAGCAACGCGGCGGTGAATATTATACCCGTGATTTTTACCACCTTTATGGCAGTTTTACGACATACGTATAGCGATAAAGTGGACAAAAGTATGCGTCCGCCGTCGAGCGGATAGGCGGGAATAAAGTTGATTAAAGCGAGCGAAACGTTGGCGTAAACCACGCTTTCGGTATAGGGGTAAATTTCGGGAACAAGCCACCACAAAGCGGTAAAAAACAGACCTATACCCAAGTTTAACAAAGGACCGGCGAGCGCGATGCGTATTTCGTCGCGATATTTAAGCCCGCTCAAGTCTCCGCTTATCACCGCCCCGTAAGGCATAAGCACCACTCGTTTGAGTTTATAACCGAGTTCTTCCGACACGTACGAGTGCCCCATTTCGTGCACGATTGCCGTTATCGTGCAAATCAAAAAAGAAAATACTTTGCCGGATAAGGCAAAGTATAATCCGAAAATGTAAAATAACGGGTGTATGTATATTTTTAAACCTGCCATACGACCATGCCGTCCGTTATCGTATAATTTTTAATGGTTTCGCCGTTGCTTAAAAACTTAATATGCACCTTTTTGCCGTTGCTATAACCGACGGGCGTGGACTTATACACGTTTTCGCCGACGAAATAGTACGCGTAATCGAGACCTTCGATAGAGGTGCTGAACGAATCGCTGTGCTTGATTTTGATATTATAAGTGCCGTCTTCGCCTTTAACAACCTCGGCGATCGTGCCCTCGCAAGGCGCGTAAACCGAACCGCTAACCGTAAAAGCCATTACGCCGTCTTCTATGTCGATTTTAGAAATGGTTTCGGGTGCGTTTACGGTAAAATCGTCGTATTCTTTGGCATTTTCGCCGTTGTCGCCCGCGCCGAACACGTTTTTAAGCATAACGTTCATGCCGCTGTCTTCCCAAAAAATATTCGTGAGAAGAATTGCGATAACAAGCACGAAAATTATCGCCACTTGCGCCCTAACTATATCGAATTTTAAATTTTGTTTAGCCTTTTTAAAAAACGACTTGATTTTACTGCCCTTTTTCGCCTTGCCCGATTTGTATTCTTTATAAGAAACGTCCGTTTCGGGGTTTTGACAATTTACTTCGTTTAAGTTTTCGATATTTTCGACGCTTTCGCCGCCCGAATACAAATTATCGTCGCACGGTTTACCCTCGCGCGGGGTGTTGTCACACAATTTATCGTTGACGTCTTTAAGAATTTTATTTTTTACTTTCTTTCTTTTATAAACTTGTTTAACCGGTTTAAAATAAACTTCGCAAGACGACGCTTCCATATTGAGCATGCGCTCGTATTCCACACTGCTACTCATAAAAAATCTCCTTTTCTCTCCTTTTTTGCTGTCGATACTTTAAAATATGTCGCCATAACGAAAAATAGAACTTACTTGACATATAAAAAATTGACAAAATGCTTTTACGGGTGCTATAATTTAAAATTGTTTAACAAAGCACTTAAAATCGCAAAAATTTCAAGGCGTTTTTAAGCGAATAAAAAACAAAAACGACAAAAATTAATCGAAAAGTTTATATATTTTAAAACAAAATCACGGAGAAAGAATGGAAAACAACAACTCCCAAGACAAAAAAAGTCAAGACTTACAAAAAGATAAAAAATTAATAGATAAAAAGAACAAAAACAAAGCCAAAATAAACGAAATGCGCCGCAAATATTTCGATTATTACGACGACGTAAAGACGAACATTAAAGAAGATTGGTAAATTTCTTTATTTTTGCGCTTTTTCGTCACGTTTTATCGTCGCAATTTACTGCCTATTTCGATTTGCCGACGGATTTTTAATGTATTTATTGCCGTTTGTTTTGATTTATTGACGAGTTTTAATGCGCTTTATGCCCCTGTCAGTTTTATTTTAAATTTCACCACTCTATCGGCTTTTACCTTAAATTTTGCCGTTAACCTTTATTTCGGCAAAATAAAAACGCCATTTTAAGGCGATTTATTTTAAACTTAAATTTTAAAAAGGAAAATTGACGGAAAAAACAAATTCCGTCACGGACTAACCATGAATAAAAAAGTGCTTACTTTGCAAGACATTTCTTGTTACGGTCAATGCTCTATCACCGTTGCGTTGCCCATTTTGTCCGCTTGCGGACTCGAAACGGCGATTATTCCGTCGGCAGTGCTTTCAACGCACACGGGCGGCTTTACGGGTTTTACTTTTTGCGACCTCACGCCGGAAATACCCAAAATTTTAAACCATTGGCAAAAGGAAAAAATATTCTTTTCGGCGATTTACTCGGGTTATCTCGGCAGTGCCGAACAAATGGAATATTTAAAAGAGGCGTACAGAGTGTGCGGACTTCCCGACTGCATAAAAATCGTTGACCCCGTAATGGCTGACAGCGGGAAATTTTACCCCGGGTTTGACTATGCTTTTGCCGAAAAAATGAAAGATTTGTGCAAGGTCGCCGACGTGATTTTGCCCAACTTGACCGAAGCGAGCATACTCACGGGCGAACCTTATCTCACCGAATACGACGAAGATTATATAAAAAGATTAGGCGAAAAACTGCTCTCTATCGGTTGCAAAACCGTAATAATCACGGGCGTCGGTTACACTAAAGAAACCACGGGCGTTGCGGTGATAAATAAAGACGGATATCAATATTATTGCCATAAAAAGATACATCAACACTGCCACGGAACGGGCGATATTTTCTCATCTTCGTTTACCGGCGCGCTTATGAACGGAAAAGATTATCTTTCGGCAGTAAAAATCGCCGCAGACTACGTTGTGAAGTGTATCGAATACACCATAACCGACCCCACGCACGCTTACGGAGTAAAATTCGAGCCGCTTCTTCCAGACCTTATAAAAGCGATTAAACAAGACTAAATATTAAATTTTCATTATTAAACGCCGCATTTAGCGGCGTTTTTTATTTGTTTAATATTTTTAGGTTGCGAGGCTGCTTTAGCGAACTATCGGCAATATTTTTATTTGAGTATTCTATTAAATTTACACGCGGTCAAAACATTTTTTAAGCGGCAATTAAAACGGCTATACCGAGTAAAATTCTGTAAATACCGAAAGGTAAAAAGGCGTGCTTTTTTACAAACTCGGTCAAAAATTTAACCACGAACAGCGAAACAACGAAAGAAACCGTCATGCCGAGCATCAGCGCGGAAATTTCTTGAACCGAAAAACAAAATTTTATTTTAATTAGTTTTAGTACGCTCATGCCCGCCATTACGGGTATTGCCATAAAAAACGCAAACTCGCTCGACGTGTTTCTATCCGCCCCGACGCACATACCGCCCGTAACGGTCGCGCCCGAACGCGAAGTCCCCGGCACTGCCGACAATGCTTGAAACAACCCTATTAAAAAGGCTTTTTTATAAGATAGTTGGCTTATATCTGTCATTTTTACAGCATACGTATTGCTTAATCTTTCCAAAAAAATAAAAACCACACCGTAAAAAATCAGCGCAACGCTTATCACAAACGGAGTATTTAAATACGCGTCGATAGTATCGCCCGCAAGCATTACAAGCACCACCCCCGGGATGCACGCCACGCACACTTTAAGCCACATACTCACTACATCTCCGCGAAAAGAAATTTTGCCGTCTATTTTACAAATCGGCATTATTTGTTTGCGTTTTATCACTATCACGGCGATTACCGCCGCCAACTGCACCAAAATGAAATACGCCTCTTTAAACGACTCGCTCATTTTCATAGGCATAAATTTATCAAATAGAAGCATATGCCCCGTACTGCTTACGGGTAGCCATTCGGTAATGCCCTCTATAATGCTCAACAAAATTATTACGATACAATTATACAACATATATTTTACCTCAACACAATATATTTATAAGCCGCAATAATTATGCCGATTTTATATAAAACTGCCGTTTTTACGCAATACGTGTTTTGTAAAAAGCACCAAAAAGGGTTTGACGAATAATTCGCCAAACCCTTTTTTATAAGGAAAATTAAATTTTTAAGATTGCATTTTAGCCACTATACCGCCGCGAGTAAATTGATAAGACACGCAGTCGTCTTTCCATAAAAGTCTGCCGTCTTGATTATGTTGTACGGAGTTTTCGTACCCCTCCTCGGTTTCGCCGGGGGTGTAAGAAAGCAACCACACATAACCGTAAGGTCCGTCTTGAGGATTATCGAGATTATTTGCAAAACCAAAATAAATTTCGTAATTAATCTCGTATCTAAAGCCGTCATAATCTTCGCCTCTGTCGGTTATGTTCACTCTATACTCGAATCCCGTCACGTTGGTGTTGCTGTTGAGATAATAACTTCCGTCGAGGAAGAATGCGAGATACGTTCCGCCCCAACCGTAACCTACGCCGTGGTTGTAAACTTTCATCTCGATATGAGTACCCTCTTGCCAACCGCTATCGCCGCCCAAAACGGTGTAATTATCGACGTATTGCTTAAAATTGACGTACAATCCGTCGTCTGCGGCAAAACCTCTATACTCGTATCTGTCGGGAGAGGAAGAATGTACGCAAATTTCGCTGTCCCATGCGGGCCACTCGACGCTGTCGAACACCGATTTCGTCACTTCATCGTTGCCGAGAGCCTTGTTGATTTTTTCCGTAATGAGTTTATATCCCGCCACCGTGGGGTGTAAACCGTCGGTAAACCAAGCGGCGTTAACTTCGCCGTTTTCGTCGCAGAACGCGTTTTCGACGTCGATATAAACCACGTAATCGCTGTTGTTTTCGGCGAGGTCTTTATAAAGTTTGTTGAGTTCGATAATCTTTTGTTTTAAACCGTTAGTATTAGTTGCCACGCAGTGGTTGACCGCGAAAAGCAATATCTTCGTATCGGGAAGAACCTCGTGTACGCCCGTGACGAATTTTTCTACGTTTGTAAAGGTGGTTTCAACGGACAAACCTCTGAAAAGGTCGTTCGCGCCGATATAGTAAATCAAAAGTTTGGGATTATACGCTTTTACCGAAGGAACGAGTTTTACCCAATCGTCCGTAGCAGAACCCGAAATGCCCTCGTTGTACACACTGCCGATACCCTTTACGTCTTTAAGGTCGTTTTTATAATTAGACCAAAGTTCCATATAAGAGTGACCCACAATTAACGTATCGACTTCTCTGTTTTCAACTTCGGTCGATACGGTTATATTGCAAAGTTCCGCACCTGGTGCGTCAGCCATAAAGCCTATGTTTTCGCCGCCGTCGTAGTCGCCCGTAAAGTAAAGAGTATTGAAATAATAACAGTAATATTTTCCGTCTTTAATTTCGACTTTCATCTTGAAAGATTGATTTGTAAAGAATGACGCCGAAATGTAATTCGTGCCGATTACGGTTTCTTGACCGTTTTCAAATTTACTAAGTCCAACGTACCAATTGATTTTGCTTACGTATAAAGCGTAATAAGACGAAACGTTTGCCTCTTCTTTATAACCGAACACTACGCCCGCACGCGAGTCGGATATAGCGATGAGCGACGCGGAATAAGTACCCTCGTTTAAAGTGAGAGAGTCGTTTATCGCGACAGTGCCGTATGCCCTCGAATATAAAATTTTGTTGTCTTTAAGTTGAACTTCGCCTTGTTTTGCCGTGTGCGAATAAGCGGGTAAATTTGCGTCGGCATAAGTGGGTTTGTCGCGTTCGGAGATACCGTTTGCTCTAAAGTTGTAAGAATTGCCGTCGTCTTTCCATAAATCTCTGTCGCCGTCTTTCGTAATTTGAGTTGCATTTTCATATCCGTCGTGAGTTTCGCCGGGGGTATAACTCATAAGTTGAACGTAAGCGTACGGCCCGTCGGAATTGCCCACGTTGTTGGGGAACGAAATATAAATTTCATAACTTATTTCATATCTGAATCCGTCGAAATCATCGCCCCTATCCGTCACAGTGACTTGGTTGACTATTCTGTTAATGTTTTTTGTATTGTTTACATAAAAACTGCCGTCCATAAAGAACCCGAAATACGTTCCGCTCCAACCGTAACCCATGCCGTGGTTGAACACTTCGGTTTCGACGTGAGTTATGTTTTTCCAAACGCCGCCCACGTTTCCTCTCTTATAAGTATCTACGTATTGCACAAAATTGATGTAAAGTCCGTCGCTTGTCGATTTACCTCTATAATTATATCTTTCTGGCGCGTCGGACTGATAAGCGCAGTCTTCCCAAGCCGTCCATTCGGGGAAATCGTATTCGTCGGAGACGATGCCGCTGTTTTCTAATCTGTAAAATTCTATCGGGTTTTGCGGATAGTGCTTGTTTGCCCAAAGCCAATCTTGAGCCTCTTGTTGTCCTTCGCCGCTCGTTCTGTCGCAAATATACGCGTTTTCGTTGGGAGTTTTCACCGCGTAAGCGAAAGTGAGAGACTGCGGCTTTTCGGTAAGACCCAAAGTGGAATAAGGAATCATCACTTCGTACACGTACTCGTATTTATATCCGTATCTGCTCGTCGAGTCGATTTGTTTTACCGTTACTTTATTGAAAAGTGCGTCGTACACGGGCACGTAATCGTCATGACCACTTACGCCGATATCTATTTCATAACCGCCGTCAACGTCAACGCCTATGCGGTAATAACCGTTGTTGAACACCGTGCTTTTATAACCTTTTAAAGTGCTGATAAGTATTTCGATGCCGTCGTTGTTCCAAATGTTGTCGCTGCCGTTAGACAAAACCTTGTCTTTTACTTTAGCGATGAAATATACGCCGTCGTCTAAAAGCGCGGCTTTTGTTTCCGCCCTTACTTCTTCGCCGAAGTTGTCTTCATCGACCTCTTTAAGTTGCAAGGTCGCGCCTTGATAAGTTTGTTCGTCGAAATTGCAATCGAGTTGTTTTTGAGGTTGATTTTCAAGACCTACGTCTACAAAACCGTTTGCGTCAACTTGCGCGTAGCCCGTGGGCAAACTGTGACTCATACCCTTTACCGTAAACCAACTTCTCGAGGTGTCTTCTCTGTTGTTCACGTTGTTGAACGCAGGCATAACCGCAACTTTCTCGGGGGCTTCGGTAAGTCCTAAAGATTCCCAAGGCAAAAACGCCTCTACCGAATAACCCGTCGCACCGTTTGCAACGTTTAATTCGCCGTTTACCTTAGCCGCGGTAAGCACTTTAAAATGACCTTGAACCCACGGATAACCGCCCGTGAACCTTCCGTACCAAGTTTGGTTTTTGCCCAAAGCGTTTATTCTCACTTGCACGCAGTCGGTGCGCACTTGAATGAGAGAATTGAGCGAGTCGAGCGTAATCGTGTCGGCGGGGCGGGGGTCGATGTAATATTCTATCGAGTCGTTTTCAAAAAACTGCTTGTCGTCGGAATAATACACGCTCGTGT
>CAKQKQ010000006.1 GCA_934249265.1 uncultured Clostridia bacterium
CGAGGACGAACGCAACGATATAGACTCGCTTTCGGTAATTACAGAGCATATCAAAGAAAAGGAAACCCAGCAACGCAACGTATACGTAGGACTTGTCCACAGACTTGACAGAGTTACTGGCGGAGTAATGGTGTACGCCAAAAGCAGTAAAGCGGCGAGCAGACTTTCCGAACAAATGCAAACGGGCGGTTTCGAGAAAAAATATCTCACCGTGCTTGTGGGCGAACCTAAAGAAGACAAGGCAACTTTGACCGACTATATGAAGAAAAACGCGGTAAACAACATGGTTTACGTTTGCGGACAATCGGTTGACGGCGCAAAATTTGCCGAACTCGAGTATAAAGTGCTCGAAAAGAAAAACGGACTTACGCTTACCGAAGTCAAGTTGCACACGGGCAGAAGTCATCAAATTCGCGTGCAAATGAGCCACAGAAGCACCCCCGTTTACGGCGATATGCGTTATGGCGGGGAAAATGCAAGAAAGGGCAAAATCGCGCTTTGGGCAACGAGTTTGGCGTTTAATCACCCCGTGTCTAAAGAAAGGCTCGTGTTTAAAATCGAGCCGCCCAAGGACGAAACGCCGTGGAATTTGTTTGATATTTCAAAATACGTCGACGTTTACGGAAATTAATAAGGCGTATTTTACGATTTGACTTATTAAATTAAAATTCGACAGCATATCTCTTTAATAGAGATTATGTCGAAAAATCACGACAAAACATAAAAATTACAATTTAAAAGCCGTACCTTTTAAAATTATCGGGTACGGTTTTTTAAATAAAGATTTTTGTTTTGATGTATTTAAGCGTAAGCGGTTGTGTGTTGAAAAGTGCGGAAACGTAGAAGAGTTGAAAAGTGCGCAAACAACCATATGCGGTCGCACGTCAAAAAAGCGCGGATATGGTTTTATATAATCCGAAAAAAAGTAAAATAATCGGAGCAAAAGTTTGCATGCGCAGTTTTGAAATACATTTGATTTTTGATAAAATTATTCCCGCCGAAACCGAAATTACGTGAAAAAGTGTGATTATTAACGGAATCAATATCGAAACGTAACCCATCAAAGTGAGCGAAAAATCGGCAGTCGCGCCGTCTATTCCCACTGCAAAACCGATAATAAGCGATTTTTTAAAAGACGAAATCGCTTTTTGAGTATCTTTTTTCGATTCGATTATGTTCGCTACAGCCACCGCAATTATTATAAGTCCGCCCAAAACGGACAAATCGTAATTTATATGGCGGCAAATAAACGTGCCGGCAAAGTGAAAAGATAAGCACAAAATTAAAACCATCAAATTTATTCCGATTATTATTTTGTGTTTTTGTTTTTCTTTAAAAGAGAGGGTAAAGCCGCACAAAAACGAGTCTATGCTTACGCTGAAAGCCGTTAAAAGAATAAATAAAATTTTCATTAGTATATACCGATATTTTGTCAAAAGTATGCCGCCGCAAAATAGCGACGTCGTTAATATATAAAACAAGAAATCGGAAACTCGCTTGCAAGGGTTCAATTTCGCATTTTACATACTAAAAAGTGCAAAAACGACGCGTTTTTGCATAAGTCTGCAAGGACTTAAAAGATTTTGGCTTTAGCCAAAAGAGTTACTTCTTATAGTATATATTATGAAAAAACGCCGTCAAAAGTTTTTTCAAATTTAATTTTTAGGCGTTTTTACTAAAGTAATAGGGCGGTTGCGAGTGCCGCAAACGGAGATATTTACGTTTTAACGGGATTATTTGACAAAATATCAAAAAAAATGAATTTTAGCATTGACAAAAACCAATATATAGTATATAATAAAAAAAGTTATAAGTAGGCTTATGCCTATAAGCAATATTAGGAGTAATAATAAATGAGAAGCACAAAATTTTATCGTTTATTAGTGGTATTAATTACCGTTTTGTTGCTGTCTACCGTTTCGTTTACTTTCGTTTATGCGGAAGAAGGCGGCGATACTCAGCCCGATTATTCGTTAAACGCAAGCGCGCTCTTTACGGGAGTAGAGGCTACGCTTGATACCGAAGGCACAACCGGTTTAAAAATGGCTTTTACCGACAGTGTTACGGCAAAGTTTGCAAATAAAGTAAGCATTAAAAACCTTTCGTTGAAATTCGCGTTTACCGAAGAAAACACTTTCGATAAATTGACTTTGTTTTATTCGATAACGTTTGGCGCAAACGACAACACGGTCAACTTCTATGAAAACGAAAACGGCGCGTACAGTGCAAAACTCAACGACAACGAAGCGTGCGATATCGAAACTGCAGTTACGTACACTCTTTCGGTTGACGAAGCGGGCGCAATGGCTTTAAACGGAACTACGCTCGGTAACATCGTAGAACCCAAGGTTGACGCTGTAAACTTCAATATCACTTCTTCAAAGAGTTTTAATTTGACGCTTAAAGAATTAAACGGCGTAAACTTCCAAGTAGCCGAACTCACTAAAGATTTGACAGACCCCAAAATTATCGCGAATGGCTCGTTCTTCAATAGAACCGAAGCGGTTGCGGGTTACAACTACACGGTTGATTATACCGCATACGATTTGCTTTCTTCGGTAAAGACTAAAATCGAATACGTGAAAAAAGCAGATTACGACGCAGATAATTCTATTGAGTGGAAAGAAACCGACGACGACAATAAAATTACTTTCAACGCATACGATTGCGATTTTATAGTAAGAATTACCGCTACAAACGGTGGAGATAAGTCTGTAAGGCTTGAAAAAGTGGTAAACGTAGTGAAGAATTCTAAAGAAGATTCTATCAGATACAACCTCACGAAAGAGCAATATCAAGACTTCCAAAAAGAAGTATTAGAGGTATTGAAGACGGGTACTGAAGACGAACTCAGAATTAACTCTTCTTACAAAGTGCCTTCGCTTGAAGAAATTATTTCTTCCGATTATTTCGATTACAGCGCGCTTACGTTCAGAACGCACTATGCTTACAACGGCACAAGTTCTTATCAATCGACCACTTCGCTTACGTTCACTTTAAACGCAACGGGTTCGTACGAATTCTACGTTACCGCTTACGATAAGTGCAAAACCGAATTTACGGTAGACACCGAAGAACTCACAAAGAAGACGGTTGACGAAATTTACGGCTGGTACGACGAAGAAGATAATCTCGTTTGCCCCGTATTCAAGTTTAACGTAAACAGCCTTGTCGCTCCCGAAATTACCGTAAACAGAGGTAACGGCGCAGACGGCTACGTCGGCACAAGTTATTCCGTAACCGATAAATTTACAGTAAAGGGCGGCAACGTAACCAAGACTTATAAACTTTACTATATGACAAACGCTCAATACGACGCTTATAAATCGGCAAACGGTAAAGAACTCAACAAAGGTTCGTTCGATACCGATGCAGAGTATATGCAAGCGATAGAGCAACTTATCAGCGAAGGTAAAATAGTAGAGATTAAAACAGAAGATGGTAAAGACGCTCCCGTAGATTTGTTCGATTCTTCGAGAAGTGCGTTCACACCCGCAAAATTCGGTCGTTATTACGTAAGACTCGACGTTTATGACGAAGGCGGAAACGACGCTGCAATGTCTTATGCAATCAACGTACAAAGGGCTAAATCTTCTGCAACTTACGAAAAAACTCCTTTCTTCGAGGCAAACTGGCAGTCGTTTATTTTCCTCGGAATAGCAGTACTTTCGTTTATAGGTATTCTTATTCTTCTCTTTGTAAAACCGAAGGAAGAAGGCGAAGACGTTAAAGTTGCTAAAAATGCAGAATAATTAATAAAATTAATATAAAAAACAAGTCGCAAATTGCGGCTTGTTTTTTTTGTATTTTTTGCGCTTGTTTTTTTGTGCTTTTGTAAAGTTATGTATGAAAATTTGCCTAATATACATAAAAATATAATTAAAAAGCATTGAAACAAAACACATTGAAATATAAAAGGCAACGCAGTTTAAAGCGTGTTGAAAAAAGAAAACGACGTTGTTTAAAGTTTTGGAAACAAAATGGCAATGCAATTTTATTAAAGTAATAGAAATATAAAAGGCAACGCAGTTTAAAGCGTTGCCTTTTATAGTATAATAAATTATTTTTTTCTTAAATCGTCGCCGTTAAAGGGGATAACAGCGGTGTTTTTACCTGTTATTCGCGAGAAAATACGTTCGCCGTATCTTTGGTTAATTTCGGTAAGGCTTAGGTTTGTGGTGATGATAAATGCGTTGTCGAGAGAGTATCTTTGGTTGATTATCAAATTCAAACCATATAAAAACGCGTCGTTTTTCGGTTCTGTGCCGAGGTCGTCTATTACAAGTAAATCGCAATTAATCAACAAATCGTATACGTATTGATTAGACGAGTCAAATTTATTTTTATTCAACAAAACTCTGAAAAGGTCGTAAGAATTGATAAAGACGTTTACTTGTTCGCGATTATTAAGTTTGTTTACTATCGCGCCCGCAAGATAGGTTTTTCCCGTACCCGATTTGCCCGTAAAAATCAAATTTTTTATTGACGTGGTGTCGAATTTATCGACGTAATCTTTTGCTATTTTATAAACGGATGCAAGTTGAGGAAGGTTGTCTAAAGTGCTGTTTGAAAAAGAAGGCAAGTTGTAATCGGAAATGCCGAGGTCTTTCAAAATTACGTCGTTAAGTTCTTTATAGCGGCATTTACACGCAATTCCGTTGACAAAACCCGTGTCATTGCACGTTTTACAGCGATATTTTGGCAAAAGGTCTTCTTTTGTAAAGCCGATTTTTTTGAGAACTTCGCTTTGTTTGTCTTGCAAAACCGAGCGTTCTTTTTTTAACTTTTCGACTTTTTTAGTGTCGCCGTTTGCGCTTGCTTTCGCGATTTCAAAACTAAAGCCGCGAAGTTTATTCGTTATTTCCCTATATTCGGGCAATTTTTCGGCTCTTTCAATGTTTAATTGAGCGTTGAGCATTGCTTCCGAACGATAGCGTATGTATCTGTTGTTTAAAATTTCGTTTATGTCTTTATCGTAAATCATGGTCGTAATTAAAATTTAAAGTCGTCTACGTTTATAAGAATTTTATCGAGTTCTTCTTTTGTATATTGTCTTTCGTTTTCAAATCTCATTCCGTTTTTATTAAAGTTGACGGGCGGAGCAGAGGTTTTTACTTGTTGCAAAGCGAACAAACCTTGCTGTTTCCAAGACGATAAAACGGCGTTCATATACGTAAAAGGGTTGTTTTTGTCGGTCGAAATGCTTGCCGAATATTCGATTACGTCGTTATCAAACCCCCAATCGTACCAAGTTTGAAGTTGTTTTAAATCTCTTGTAGTGGGTTTGCGAACGATGCCCAAAGTGTTTAAAATTTGCTTTATAAACTTCTCGTTTTTGCCGAGCGTCTCGAAATAAAACGCCACTTGGTTTTGCGTAACGTGTCCTTCTTCGTAAAGTTGATTTATAAAATCGTCCATTTTTTCGGGCGAATTATAGCCGTGTTTGTATAAAAACGTGGCGATATATTGAAGGGTATTTCCGTCGTAGCCTTTTTGCATCCAGTCGGATAAATAAGTGGAAATAAAGGTGTCGACCACTTGATATTTATGCCCGAGAGAGTTGCAGACTTGCTTTGCAAGGCTAATCAGAGACCTACGTTGTTCGAGATATGCGTCGATTTCTTTGCTCGATAAAAGGTTGTTTTCGTACAAATTGCGTATAAAACCGTTTAAATAGTTCATGTCCTTTTTCGAGGAAATTTCGCAAATATGCAAAATTGTTTGAATCGAATATCCCAAATTTGTCCATTCTTGCAGTAATTCGCTGTCACGTACTTCGGGAGAGCGTTTTAAGCCGAGCGTAGACAAAATAGCGGAAACTTCCGATGATTTTTGGGTGTATTCGGACAATTCTTTTTCTATGCTTGCCATGTCGGTAATACCTTTTTCGGCAAATGATTTCGTCACTTTCGATATGTATTTATAAGATATATCCGAGCCTTTTTTATCCGCGCAATAATTGATTATCATAAGCAGTGCGTCGGGCTTTATATTGAAAGTTTCCATTAAGTCGTAATATTCGGCGTATTCGGCGGGAGTAATCATTCTCGACGGCAAAACCGCTTGAAGAGTTGCGCTGAAATCGGAATATTTTTCCGCTTTATACTTTCTCGGTTTGTTAAACTTGGGAATTTCAAGGTATTTTACCGTGAGCGGAGAGGAAGAAATTATAGAAACAAGGTCGAATTCTTGCCAATAATAAAAACATTCTTCTACTTTTTCAAGGTCGAGATTTAAAGTATTTGCAAGGTCTTCCGCGGAAAAATCGTTTGAAACGTTTTGGCAAACGTACAACCCGTAAAGATAAACTTTTACCGCCACGGCCGGAGCGTCCGGCATATAGTCCTTGAAAAACGCGTTTTCAATGCTGGTAAAATTTATACCGGTAATTCCTTTGTAATACGAACAAAATGCCATGGCAAAAACCTCTTTTGACTTGATTTATTTACTAAAATATATTATTATATTATTATAGAAAAATCAAGAGATTTAAGTCTCAACTTCAAAAACTACAAAATATAGGGATTAAATTTATCTTTATATACAACGAGGAACAATGAAATTTTTACACACGTCCGATTGGCATTTGGGCAAAAAATTGAATAAAAGAAGCAGACTTGACGAGCAAAAAGAAGTTTTGACCGAACTTGTCGATATTTGCGATAGAGAAAAAGTTGACGTTGTGCTTGTTGCCGGCGATATTTACGACACTTATTTGCCGTCAGCCGAAGCGGAAGATTTGTTTTACGATATAGTATGTAAACTTGCAAAAGACCGCGCCGTGGTAATAATAAGCGGAAATCACGACGACGCCACGAGATTATGCGCGCCTATACCTATGGCAAAACGCCAAGGCGTGTATATTTGCGGAAGTATTTACGAGTCAAGCGGCATTACCGATTTAAACAGAAGAATTAAACTTATCGAAAGCGGCGAGGGATATTTTGTTTTCGAGGATGAAAAAGGCGAAAAAGTGTTTATAAACGCCGTTCCTTATCCCAATGAAAGTAGGTTTAAAGAACTTGTAAACGAGGACGAAACCTACGAAAACAAGATGAAAAGGTGGCTTTCAAAGGGGTTAGAAGCGAATACTAATTCGTATCCGGCTATACTTGTCGGTCATATTTTTATGGCGGGCAGCGTTACGTCGAATAGCGAAAGAGAAATCGATTTAGGCGGGGCGAGAGTTGTCGGTAAAGACGTTATGCCTAATTGCGCTTATACTGCGCTCGGACATATTCATAAACGCCAAGTGATGAGTAAATCGAGAAATATAATTTACAGTGGCTCGATACTTCAATATTCTTTTGACGAAAGCGGAAACGATAAAAGTGTGACCGTGTTTGAAATTAACGACGGAAAGTGCGAAAATATACGCGAAATCAAGTTTACTAAAGGCAAAAAACTCATTAGCCTTGAATTTTTCAGCGTAGAAGACGCGGTAAACGGCTTAAAAGAAATGGTGGATAAATATTATATCGATTTAAGTCTTAAAATCGGCAGACCCATTACCGAAAGCGAAAATAAAGAAATAATGACCGCAAACCCGAATATTGTAAATTTTAATTTGATTACCGAAGAAAAAAGCGGTGAAATCGAGGGTAAGGCGAGAGGTTTGATGGGTGATAAAGAATTGTTTGTTGAGTATTACAAGAGCAAATACGCAAAGCAGCCCGACGACGATATTGTCACGTTGTACTTAAAATTCGTAAACGAGGAGGATTTTGAATAATGAGACCCGTTAAACTTGAAATCGAAGGTGTAAAAAGTTTTACCGACAAAGTAAGTATCGATTTTGAAAAACTTTTAAGCGACGGATTATTCGGAATTTTCGGAGATACCGGCAGCGGCAAAAGTACGATTTTAGATTGTATCGTTTTGGCGTTATACGGAAAAATAGGAAAAAATCAACAAAAGACCGAATTTATAAATTCTAAACGACTTAAAGCGAGCGTTGAATTTACGTTTAAAATTACCATATATGGAGAGAGAAAAACCTATAGAGTAAGGCGTGAATTTTCGTTGAATCAAAAGAGAGAAAGCAAAGACGTCAAGGCGTATTTATATGAAATTACAGACGACGGCACAATTCTTATCGAAGAGGGAAAGTCAAAAGTTGACGACGAAATAGAAAAAATAATCGGTATAGGCTTTGACGAATTTCAAAAATGTATCGCGCTGCCACAAGGCGAGTTTGCGTCTTTTGTAAAATCTGCCAGAGCAGAACGTCTTGCTATCGTGGGTAAACTGTTTGATTTAGAAAGGTATGGAGATAGGCTCGTAAGTAAGATTAAAAAGAAAAGAGACGAGTTAAGCGCGGAAATTTCGGGCAAAGAAGAGGCTTTAAAAAGCCTTGACGAAATCACCGAAAATGACATTTCAAAAGAAGAAAACGAGCATGCCTTAAAAGAAAAAGAGAGTAACTTACTAAAAGAAAAACTTTTGAAAATTACAGAAATTATCGATAAAAATAAAACATTTTACGATTACGATTTACAATTAAAAGCCAAGACGGAAAAACTAAATCAACTTGAAAAACGCAAAGATGAATACGCGAAAAAGCAAGAGGATTTACAACTGATCGAAGACGCTTTAAAGATAAATAAAGAAATCGACGAGTATACGGCAAAGAGAAGTAGTTTAAGAGAAGATAAAAACAAACTCGACGAATTAAAGTGCGAGTACGAGCAAAACAATGTAAAATATTCCGTTGTCGCGAAAGAATACGATAATCTTGGTGTTTTGCGCGAAAAAATGAGCCAAAATACCGTTTTTATCGGCACAATAAACGGTTTATTGCCTATAATAAACGAGAAGAAACTTAATGAAATTAAGATAAAAAACTTAAAAAGCGACAAAGAAAACGACAATAAAAAATTGACCGAATATAAGGCGCGGCTCAATGATTTACTTAAACAGAAAGAAGAAAAAGAAAGCCGTTATAACGAGGTTTTCGGTAATGATAAATTTAATTATTTTGTTGACGCATTGGGTAATCAAAGATTAAAAGATTACTTGACGATACAACTTGAAAAACATCAAAATATTTTAGATAAAATCGCAAAATATGAAACTAATTCCGATTTATACGATTATACTTTTAATGCGTTAAACGAGATTATTTCGGGCTATAAAACGGCATTAAACGAGTTGAGCGAAAATGCGCAAAACGAAACGGAAAACATAGTTGAAGAATTTAAAGAATTTTTGGAAGAGAGAGACAAAGAATATAAGTCGATTTGCAAGTTGTCGGAAGATATTACTAAAATCAAATCGCAAATGGAAATTGTAAACAACGAAATAGTTTCGTTGACTAATCAATTAGACGCACTTGTCGAGTCGGTGAATAAAGCCGAAGAACGAATCGAAAAAGAGTTGGGTAAAGAAAATCCCGAGGCGGCTAAATCGAGACTTGCAAACGAAAACGACAAATTGAAAAAGCAAGAGGAAAAAACCGAGAAAGAGTATGCCTTATTGACCGAGCAGTTAAACAAAAGCAAAGTCGACATATCGAGTTTGCTATCTAAAATCGAGACCAGCGAGAAGTTTTTAGACGATACCGAAAAATCGATAAAAGAAAAGATGGAAGGTAAGTTCGAGTGCACAGCCGACGTAAAAGCCTTTATAAAAAAATACGGCGACGGAGTTTCGCTTAAAAACGACGTTGAAAAATATTTCCTTGACCTTAACGTTTTGTCGGCTTCTGTCGATGAGTTGAAAAAGAAATTAGCAAGTAGCGATTTTTCTTTGCAAAAGTACGAAAACATGCTTGCTGAAAGCGAGCAATTGCGTGAAAATCAACTTAAAATTGCAAACGAATTGGGAAGTTTGGCGAAAAAAATCGAAAATAATAAGAAAATTTATCAAAATAGGTGTTTAATTAACGAGATATTGTTTACAAAACGCGCGGAATTCGATAAAATAGTAGTATTATTTAATTTAGTTAAGGCGAACAAACTTATGGAGTTTGTCGCGGACGAATATTTGCAAGAAATCGCGCTCAATGCCGAGCGCACGCTTAAAAAACTCACTTGTGGCAGATACGGTCTTAAATATTCGGACAATTTCTACGTGACTGACAATTTCGACGGAGGGGTAGAACGGTCGGTTTCGTCGCTTTCGGGCGGGGAAACTTTCCTTGTGTCGCTTTCGCTCGCGCTTTCGATGTCGCAAGAAATTTATTCAAAATCAAATAGACCCATCGAGTTTTTCTTCCTTGACGAAGGTTTCGGTACGCTCGATAACAATTTGGTCGATACCGTTTTGGATAGTCTTGAAAAACTTAAAAACGCAAATTTCACTATCGGTATAATTTCGCACGTGCAAGAGTTGAAGCAGCGTATAAATCGCAAAATCAACGTTATTTCGGCGACGAGAACGAGCGGTTCGCAAATAGAAACGTCCATATAATTTGAGTAAAACGCGTCAAATTTTAATTAAACGTATTGTGTTTAACTCAAAAACGCAAAAACCGACCGCTTATATAGTACTGCAGACAAAAAGCAAAAATAACGATAAATAAACACTAAAAAAGCAAACAATTTTAGTTGCAAAAGCAAAAACGCCGAAAAGCAAAAGACGGAAGAAAAAGCATAAAAGCAAAAACGGAGTATTAAATGTCATTAGTAAACGAAATATTGACGCCTATAAGTTTGTGGAGAGATTTCGATTGTTCTCTGCCGCTTAAAGAGGTAAAAACCAACAGAATATCGTACGACGGAATAGAATATTGCGACGTGTTTTTTTCGGGAAGAGAAGTCGGCGCGGGCAATAGAGTCAGGATTTTTGCAAATTTTGTAAAGCCCGAAAACAATTTCAACGGTTGCGGAATACTTTTAATCCCCGATTTGGGCGACGTTTCTTACGTCGAACTTATCAACCATTATGCAAAACTCGGCTATGCGGTGTTGCTTGTCGATTACGAAGGGGAAAAGACGAATAAAAAAGATTACACCGTTTACCCCCAAGAAATCGCTTACGCTAATTTTTCTCAGTCGGGAAGCACTTATTATTCGGCGGAAAACGGCGCGGACAAGACTTGTTGGTACGAGTGGGTTGCCGTGTGCAAATACGCGCTTAAATATTTCGAGATAGAAGGTATTAAAAAAGTTGGCGTTTTCGGTATAAAAAACGGTTCTGAAATCGGTTGGCAAGTATGCGCCAACGATGAAAACGTAAGTTGTTTTATCGGCGCGTTCGGGGCGGGTTGGCTCGCTTATAAAGGTTTAAACAAATACGGCGATAAAGATTTGGCGTTAAACAACGAAAGATACCGCTTTATCGCGGGTGTTGAGGCGCAGTCTTACGCTCAATATATCAAGTGTCCCGTGTTGTTTTTAACGGCGACAAATTCCAAAGAGTACGACGTGGACAGAGAAATGGACACTCTTTGCAGAATAACGGGCAGAAATGTTTATTTGTGCGTTTCGACGGGATATCGCGAAAAACTTTGCAAAAACAGTTATTTGACCACAGCGGCGTTTTTTGATAAATTTCTCTCGAAAAAATCTGCGTTTATGCCGTCCGTACCCGAAATAACGGTCACTCAAAATAAAAGCAATTTAAAAATTAAGACGTATTTCGGTAAAGAATCGCCCGAAAGTTTCGATATATACATCAGCGAGGGCGGAAACGAGCCGTCGCAAAGGTGCTGGACGAAAATCGCGTGCGCCGACTGTGACGACGAGGACAACGAGTACGAAAATAATTATTATTTGCACGGCGGTAATTGCTACGTGTTTTATTTGGTTACGGCTAAATATAAAAACGGCATGATTTTATCGTCGATGATAGGCAATAAAAGCATTGTCAACGACGTAAACGAGATAAACCATTTAATTTATTCGAGCAGCAGAAGCGATTGCGGTTTGTTTACTCCCGCCGACTGTAAAAACACTTTGGGCGGTTTGTTTGTGAGTGTGGGCGATATCGAACAGCAAGTTGGACCTATGGATATTAAGGGCATATGCACCGATTTGGGCTTGTTTACCTTTAATATCGGCGGGAAATTTTATCCCATTAAAGAAGATTCGTTGCTTAAATTCGATATATACAACCAAAGTTTCGAGACTTTGACGGTTACGCTTTTAAGTAGTAATCAAGAAATAGGCTCGTATGAAATGACTATTGCGTTGCAGTGCGCAAACGAATGGAAAAACTTTATTCTTGATTTTAAAGATTTCAAATCTAAAGATAATTTTCCGCTTAAAAACTTCGGCGAAATTTACGCGATGAAATTAAAAGCGGACGGAAAATTTTTGATAAACAACATAATTTTGATAAATTAAACGTTGGAAAATTTTATATATCGGCTTTACATGTCGGTAAAATTTCAATGCGACATTTGTTGATTTTGTGCGCCCGATTTATAGATTTTTATATGTTTGGCGCGGGTGACTATGAAAATCGACTATGAATTTAAAAAAGTATTAAAGTTGTTAAACAAAAAATAAAAAGGAGGAAACAATGGACGAATACGATATTTATCCTAATTTGCGCGACGGAAAACGCATGGCAAAGACGGATAAAATTGAAACGATCGTAATGACCGTGGTGATAATTTTGCTTGCGGCTTTGCTGTTTTGTAAATATTTTGTATTCGAGACGGTAATTGTTTCCGGTCCTTCGATGCAAAACACGTTACAGTCGGACGACGTTCTTTTGATTAAAAAGGGCACAGATTACGATTACGGCGATATAATCGTGTTTGAACGCAACACGTTCGGAGATGATAATTACGACGTAATAAAAAGGGTAATAGGTTTGCCGGGGGATACGATAAAAGTTCAAGGTAAAGAGGTATACAGAAACGGAATACTTCTCGAGGAAAAATACGCTTATTACGACGAGACAAAACTTTATAATCTCATCGACAAAGAGTGCGTTGTGGGCAAGGACGAGGTTTTTGTTATGGGCGACAACCGTTGCAACAGCGAAGACAGCAGAAGATACGGCGTAATTAAAAAGAGCGTCGTTATGGGCGTTGTGCCGAAGTTTTCGTTGAAAATCAAAGACTCGTGGTTGAATTTTATTTGTTACGTAATTTAAAATTTGCTACGTAATTAAAAACGCATGACAAGACTTGACGGTTTTAATAAATTTTTAAAACCGCTTAACGGAGAAAATTATGATAAATTTATACGGCGAAAACGATTTAAGCGTAGCCGAGAAACAATATAAAAAATCGAGGAATTTGACGATTATAATTTCGGCGGTTTATTTGGTGCTTTGCGTAATAATTTGCGTAATTTATGCAGTGCAAGACTATAAAACGCCTTTAAGAATCCCGCTATATATTTGCGTGATAATATTGACGATCGCGTATATTTCGTTCGTCGTGATGTATTACGATTTGGCGTTGAAAAAATACGGCAAATACAAAGATTTTGTAAAATACGCAATTAAAAGCACAGCCCCCGCAAAAACCAACGTTTTTATTCGTAAAGAATACAATTCGACCGTAAAAGACGGAGTAGAGGGCGTGAGTTTGTTCTTTTTGGAATGGTCGGAAAAAGAGCACGACTTTTTTGAAATTCAAATTTATCTCGACGTAAAAAAAGACGGCGATTATTTCAAAAAAGGCGATAAGGTAGAACATATTGAGTATTCAAATTTTCTTATTGGATACGATATCGTAAATAAACAAAATTCAGATAATTCGGAGGAATAAAAATGGCTAAAGAAAGAGAAAACGTGCCACAAAACCTTAAATGGAAAACAGAAGATATTTTTGCGACTATGCAAGATTGGGAAGACCTTTATCAAAAAGTTTCGCAAAAACTCGACTTTTCGGCATATGAAGGCAAACTTAACAACGTAGAAACCGTTTTGGAATGTTTCACAAAACTCAACGAAGTTACGCTCGATATGAATAGGTTGGGCGTTTATGCGTTTATGAAGCACGACGAAGACACGAGAAAGTCCGAATACGTCGCTTTAAATTCCAGAATGACGACGATCGAAATTCAATTCAGCAAAAACACGTCTTATATCGTACCCGAACTTACCGCGCTTCCCGTAAAGAAGTTGGAAGAATTCGTAAACGACGAAAGACTTAAAGATTACGATTATACGTTGAAGGGAATAATCAAACAAAAACCGCACGTCTTAAGCAGAGAAACCGAAGAAATACTCGCGCAAGGCGGAAAGGTTTTCGACGGGTTTAGACAAGTGTTCGTCATGCTTGACAATGCGGATTTCCCGTATCCCGAAATTACGGTAAACGGCGAAAAAGTGCGCCTTACACACGGAACTTACGGCGTATTGCTTCAGTCTAAAGATAGAAACGTAAGGAAAAAGGCTTTCCAAGCGTATTACAAGGCATATATCGGACTTATCAACACGCTTACGGCAACTTACGTGGGCAACGTCGATAAAGACGTATTTATTTCGAGAGCGAGAAAATACGGCAGTTCTTTGGAAATGGCTATGGACAACGAGGACGTCAGCCCCAAGGTTTATAAAAACTTGCTTAAATCGGTAAACAAAAACTTGCCGTTGCTTCATAGATACGTAAGAGACAGAAAGAAAATTCTCGGCGTAAATACTTTGCATATGTACGATATTTACACTCCGCTTGTAGAAAATGCGGAAATATCCGTCGATTATGAAGAGGCGTTTAAAATCGTAAAGAAAGGTCTTGCGCCGCTCGGTGAAAGATATCAAAACTTACTTCAAGAAGCGCACGACAACGGCTGGATAGACGTTGAAGAAACCGAAGGAAAGAGAAGCGGTGCATACAGCATAAGCGTATACGGCTTGTCGCACCCGTACGTACTTTTGAATTATCAAAAGACCACTAACGAAGTGTTTACGATCGCTCACGAACTCGGACACGCTATGCACTCTTATCACAGCGAAAGAAATCAACCGCAAGAAAAAGCGGACTACAAAATTTTCGTTGCGGAAGTAGCAAGCACGGTAAACGAAGTTTTGCTTGTAAAATATCTTCTTAAAAACACGCAAGACAAAAAACTTAAAAAATATCTTCTTTCTTATTATCTCGACACGCTTAAAGGTACGCTTTTCAGACAAACGCAGTTTGCAGAGTTTGAATATATCGCGCACGACATGGCTGAAAAGGGTATTCCTTTGACTAAAGATTCGTTAAACGACGAATATTTAAAACTCAACAAAAAATATTACGGCAGATCGGTTGTATCCGATCCCGAAATTGCGTACGAATGGGCAAGAATTCCGCATTTCTACAGAGGTTTTTACGTTTACAAGTACGCAACAGGTATAATCAGCGCGGTTTCTATAGCCGAGAGAATTTACAACGAGGGCGAAACGGCGGTAAAAGATTATTTCAAATTCTTGTCTTCGGGAGGCAGCGATAGTCCCGTAGAACTTTTGAAGTTGGCCGGCGTCGATTTGATGAAGACGGACGCGTTCGATTTGTGTATGCAGTCGTTTAAAAATGCGCTTGACGAATTTGAAAGTATAGAATAAAATATTAATACGCAGATAACACGCAGACGAAAAAATATTTAAAATTACCTAAAAATAAGGAAAAAACTTATGCCAATGGAAAAACTTAACGCAATGCCGTATAATCTCGAAGCCGAACAGTCTTTACTCGGTTGTATAATAATCGACCAAGAGAACCAAACGGAAATTACAAACGGACTTTACGAAGACGATTTTTACGTTCCGTCGCACAAGGTTATTTATTCGGCAATGGAGAGCATTGCGGCATCGAACAAACCTATAGATATAGTCACGCTTTCCGACGCGCTTGAAAAATCGGCAAATCTCGAAAAGGTGGGCGGTATTTCTTACCTTACCACCATAGCGAGAAGTACGCCTTCGGCGTCAAATTACAATTATTATCTCGATATCGTCAAGCGTGACGGTATACTCAGAAGACTTATCAAGGCTGCCGAGGGGATAAGCAAAGAGGCTCGTTCCAGCACGGACAGCGACTCGGCTTTGTCTTCTGCCGAAAAAGCCATTTTCGATATTTCCGAGCATCTCGACACGAGCAGTCTCGAAGATATAAAAGGGTCTTACAACGAAGTGCTCGATAAGTTTGAAAAAATCGAGAAAAACAAAGATTATACCTCCGGTTTAAAATCGGGATATCCGGGTATCGACGCTTTGACTAACGGTTTTTCCAAAGGCGCGCTTATTATTCTTGCGGCGAGACCTTCAATAGGTAAAACGACGCTTGCATTAAACTTTGCGACGAATATCGCGTTGAGGCAAAACGCCGTAGTCGCGCTTTTCGCTTTGGAAATGACCAAGGACGAACTTGCGCAAAAAATGATGTGTTCTATTGCAAACGTAAGAATGGATAACGCGGTAAAAGGTAAGTTGACCGAAGAAGATTGGCTTAGGCTTTGGAACGCTAAAAAAGAACTCGACAGCGCGAGAATTTTCGTTGACGATACCTCAATGACGACACCGAAAGCGGTTTTGTCAAAGTGCAGACGGCTTAAAAGCAGACAAGGTCTCGACCTTGTAATTATCGACCATATCCAACTTATGGAAGCGAACAATAAAAACCCGACCAACCGTCAACAAGAAATTACCGAAATTTCACGTGCGCTTAAAATGATGGCGAAGGAATTAAACGTTCCCGTCATTGCGCTTTCGCAGTTGTCTCGTCTCGTTACGGGAAGAAAAGGTCAACGACCCATGCTTTCCGACCTTCGTGAATCGGGAGCAATCGAGCAAGACGCCGACATAGTTATGTTTATTCACAGACCCGACTTAGCACCGGATATGGAAAAAGAAAAGGCTTCGGGCGAAATAATCGCCAATATGGCGGAAATTATCTTCGAGAAAAACCGTAGCGGCGAAAGAGGAGACGTAAAACTGCTGTTTAAGGGTGAATTTTCAAAATTTGTCACGCCGTCTAAAACTGATTTAGTTGCGCCACCGAAAGCGGAAAAACACAGAGATGCGCAAGAAGAACCGCCGCAAGACGAAGAACCCCCGATAAGCGAAGAGCCGCCGTTTGACGACGGTCCGCTTCCGGAAGAACCCAAAGAAGTGGTAGACGGCGAGGGTAATACGCTCGACGACATAATGTAAAATTTTAAAATTTAAATTAATTTTCCCTCTTTGTTTAAAGCGAAGAGGGATTTTTTTCGTATATTAGTCGAGTTTTAATCGACGTCAAGCGGAGTGTTAATCGGTTTTTGTTTTGCGGTTAAACGAAGTGTCGAGCACAGTTTTAGTTGTTTTTTATTTAATAAAATTAAAAATAAATTCAATTAAAATGCGGTCTGTGTTTGCGTTTTGATTAAATTGTCGAAATGCAGAGAAAATAAGGCGATTTTATTATTATTTTTTCGCATAATTCGGCAAAGATATTGACAAAAACGCCGTATTGTTATAGAATAATACAAGACGGTCGCAATTAAAATAAATTAGGCGACAATTGAGATTATTTTGCGCTTGTATATGTGCGTTTTGTCTCGAAATTTAGGAGTTTTATGAAAATAGCGATAGGTTGCGATCACGGCGGCATACATTTGAAAGCGGCACTTTTAAAATATCTTGACGAACACGGTTATGAATATAAAGATTTCGGCACTTACACCGAGGAATCTTGCGATTATACCGATTACGCGCTTAAAGTTGCCGAGACGGTCGCTTCGGGCGAATATGAAAGAGGAATTCTCGTTTGCGGAACGGGTATCGGCATGAGTATTGCCGCAAACAAAGTAAAAGGCATACGTTGCGCGCACGTTCACGATTCGTTTTCCGCAAGGGCTACAAGAGAGCATAACGACGCAAATATTCTCGCTTTCGGCGAACGAGTAATCGGCGCGGGCGTTATGACGGACATTGTAGAGGCGTTTTTAACGACCGATTTCCAAGGCGGCAGACACGCAAGAAGGGTCGCTAAAATAACCGAAATAGAGGATAAATATTTTAAATAATAAATAAATTTGCCGAAAGATACGCCGAAGTAGGGGCTAAATACGGCGATAAAGAATTTTAAAACACGGCGATTTAAAAAACTTTAAAATATCCGAAATTAAAATGCGATTAAATATTACAACTTAATAAACCGCCCGCAAGGGTAAAATTTTTATAAATAGGAGATATAAATGAGTACGTTACACGTATTAAACCACCCGCTTATTCAGCACAAAGTATCGATGATGAGAAAGACAACCACTTGCACAAAAGACTTCAGAGATTTGGCAAACGAAATTTCTTTGCTTATGGCATATGAAGTAACGAAAGATTTACCCCTTCAAGAAGAGGAAATCGAAACGCCTATTTGCAAGACGAAAGCAAAATTTATTTCGGGTAGAAGTATCGGCGTAGTGCCTATTTTAAGGGCGGGACTCGGTATGGTTGACGGAATACTCACGCTTGTGCCCAACGCCAAAGTGGGACATATAGGTCTTTACAGAGACCCTCAAACACACAAACCCGTAGAGTATTATTGCAAACTTCCCGTTGACGCTACCGAAAGGACTATAATAGTCGTTGACCCCATGCTTGCAACGGGAGGCAGTGCGATTGCCGCAATAGACTTTATTAAAGCGAGAGGTTGTAAAGATATAAAACTCATGAATCTCATTGCCGCGCCCGAGGGGGTAAAAGCCGTTCAAGAAAAGCACCCCGACGTGGATATTTTCGTTGCTTCACTCGATGAAAAACTCAACGAAAACGCATACATAGTCCCCGGTCTCGGCGATGCCGGCGATAGAATATTCGGTACGAAATAAAAACGTAAAAAGTTTTAAAATCGTAGTAAAAATCGACAAAATTTGCAATAATTACGATTTTGAACAAATTAAAAGAAATTTGTATTTTGATATATTGATAAGGAGAAAATAATGCAACAAGTAAAAAAGGCGATAGTTCCCGTTGCCGGATACGGTTCGAGATTTTTGCCGTATACAAAGGCGATTCCCAAAGCGATGCTGCCCATAATAAATAGACCCGCAATAGAGGTGATTATTCAAGAAATAGTCGATAGCGGTATCGAAGAGATTTATCTCATCGTTGGGCAAAACAAAGACATAATCGAGTCTCATTTTTCTAAAAATGCAAAAATCGAGAGTTTGCTCGAGGAAAAAGGTAAATACGAATTATTGGAAAGTATCCGCCGTTTATCGTCTTTGGATATTCATTTCGTAATGCAAGAAGTGCAAGACGGCACGGCGAAAGCGATCGCGCTTTGCAGAGAGCAAATAGGAAACGAACCTTTTGCGATACTTCTCGGCGACGACGTAATGAAAAACGACGTACCCGTGACTAAACAACTTATCGACGTGTACAACGCCGAAAGAAAAACGGTTATCGGTGTAAAGCAAGTTAAGACCGAAGATATACCCAAATACGCAACCATGAAAGTAGAGCGTCAAAGAGGAAAAATTTACGATATTTCCGAAATTATCGAAAAACCGAGTCTCGAGCAAATTAAAAGCAATATCGCGCCGCTCGGCAGATATGTTTGCACGCCCGAACTTTTTGAAATTATCGACACGCTTAAACCGGGTAAAAACGGCGAATATCAACTTACCGACGCTTTGGCTGCGCTTGCCGAAAAAGGCGATGCGGTCGCTTACGAGTTTGACGGCGAACGTTACGATATGGGCGATAGATTCGGCTTTTTAAAAGCGAATATCGATTTCGCGCTTTCGGATAAAGAGTTGCACGACAAAGTCGATAGTTACATAAAATCATTGAAAAACAATTAAAGATTTTTCACGCCGTATTGTTTTGCGCATTGCGGCGTTTTTTGCGTTTTTTTGTAAAATTAGGGCGAATTTTTCGTTTTTTACTCAAATAAGACGCCAATATTGCGCTAAATTGTTTACAAATTTATTATTTTTGTTATAATGGTGTAAACGGCTTTAAAAAGCGGCGGCTTGATTTAGCAAGCGTTGCCGACGAATTCGCCGCCGAAAAATAAAATTAAGAGAGAGTGTTATGGCTGAAAATATCGGTAATTTCAATTATCTGTATTCAAGAATGACCGCGGGTTTAAGACAGGCTATGAGGGCTGCCGATTCGATGTGTCAAACGAAGAGAATATCTTGCATAGGCACAGAGGCTTTGCTTTACGGCATTTTATCGCTCGACAACAACGTCACGAGGGTGCTTGAAAAAAACAGAGTTACGCTCAATGCGTATACCATACAATTAAACGCCTATTATGCAAGACAAAAGGCTGTAAGAACGGGTTTGTCACCAAATGCCAAAGCGGCGATGCTTAAAGCGGAAGAACTTGCAAACAGACTTAAAGTAAGTTATATTTCCGACGAGTTTTTGGCTCTCGGCATAATGAGCGTAAACGGTTGCGCGATGAATATTTTGCGCAGAATTGCAAGAGATACCGACAGTATTCAAAACGAACTTTACAATATAATCGTAGGAAACGTCGATGAATCGGGCAGAGACGTCACTATTCATTACGGCGAACAAACGAGCGGTATTTACGAGTACGAACCAAACGAAAAACTCAACGCTCTTTCGGAATTCGGTTACGATTTGACGAGAAAAGCCTACGAAGGCAAACTCGACCCCGTTATAGGCAGAGATAAAGAAATAGAGCAAATTATTCGTATTTTATCGAGAAGAACCAAAAACAGCCCCATGCTTATAGGCGAACCGGGCGTAGGTAAAAGCGCGGTGGTTGAGGGTCTTGCTCAAGAGATCGTTTCTGGTAAAGTCCCCGACGTTTTAAGGGGTAAAACCGTATTTTCTCTCGATTTGACAAGTTTGATTGCGGGGGCTAAATTCAGAGGAGAATTTGAAGAGAGATTCCGCACCGCCGTCAATTTTATAATAAACAGCGGCAATATAATCGTATTTATCGACGAAATTCACAACATCATGGGTGCGGGTAGCACGGGCGAAAGTTCTATGGACGCCGCCGAAATGTTAAAACCCATGCTTGCAAGGGGCGAATTTCAAATTATAGGCGCAACTACAACGGAAGAATACGGCAAATATATAGAAAAAGATTCCGCTTTTGCAAGGCGTTTTCAAACGATAAATGTTCAAGCACCGAGTATTCCCGACGCAATACGCATATTGCAAGGTTTGAGGGATAAATATGAAGCGCACCATAGGGTTGAAATAAAAGACGAAGCGATAGAGTGCGCGGTAAAACTTTCCGAAAGGTACATTACCGACAGATATTTGCCCGACAAGGCTATCGACGTAATGGACGAAGCGGCGGCAAGGGCAAAACTTTCGGCTTGCGCCCCCGAAGAAGACATAAACAAATACGAGCAAAAAATAAAAGAACTCGGCGTTGACAGAGAATATGCTATTCGCTGCAACAATTTAGCCGAAATCAAAAAAATCGACGAAGAAATCGAGAAAAACAGAGTTGCTTATAAAAATATTCGCAACCGCGCGCTCTTAAAAAAATCAAACGTTCGCCCGTCGATAAACGGCGAGGATATAGCGCAAATAATAAGCGAACGCACGGGTGTACCCGTAATGAAAATCAACGAGGAAGAGTCCGATAGACTCATGAATTTAGAGGCGGAACTTCACTCGAGAGTAATAGGTCAAGACGACGCGGTGGAAGAAGTCGCAAAGGCGATAAGGCGTTCGAGGGCGGGTTTAAGCGACCCCAACAGACCTATAGGTTCGTTTATATTCGCAGGTCCTACGGGCGTTGGTAAAACCGAACTTTCAAAGGCTTTGGCAAACGTGATTTTCGGCAACGAAAACATGCTTATAAGGCTGGATATGAGCGAATATATGGAAAAAATTTCCATAACTAAACTCATCGGCGCGCCCCCGGGATACGCGGGGTATGACGAAGAAGGAATACTCACGGGCAAAGTCCGCCGTATGCCTTACTCGGTCGTTTTGTTTGACGAAATAGAAAAAGCGCACCCCGATATTTTCGATATAATGCTGCAAATTCTCGACGACGGTAGAGTTACCGACAGTAAAGGCAGAGTAGTCGATTTCAGAAACACTGTGATAATAATGACCTCTAACTGCGGCGCGTCCGACGCGATAGGTCTTGAAGACGAATACGAATTTGAAGACGCGGTAAACGACGCGCTTAAAAAGAGATTTCGCCCCGAGTTTTTAAACAGAATAGACGATATAATAGTGTTTAAAAAACTCACCAAACGCGAATGTGCGAAAATTGCGGAAATATTGCTCAACAAATTGAAAGAAAGACTTAAAGAACAAGGCATCAACCTTATAGTAAAAGAATCGGCGGTCGATTTGATACTTAAATCGGGTTACAGCGACACTTACGGCGTGCGTCCGTTAAAACGCGCGATACAAAAATTGCTTGAAAACATGCTTGCGGACGAAATTATTTCGGGCGGCATAACTTCGGGCGAAACGGTGTCGGTATTTGCCGACGACGATATAATCGACTACAAAATCGAAAAATAAATCGGAGATATACAGTGGAAATAGGAATTTCGACGGCGTCGTTTTTCAGAAAACAGTACAACGAAGACGCGCTCGTCACTTTAAACGAAATGGATTCGAGAGTATGCGAAGTGTTTTTAGAGACGTTTTGCGAATATACTCCCGAATACGGAGAATTGCTTAAAAGCAGAAAGGGTAATTTAAAGGTTCACTCGATACACACTTTAAATACCCATTTCGAGCCTCAACTTTTTTCCGACAATGCGCGCGCTTACGACGACGCGGTAAAAATTTTTAAAGACGCGCTTTACGTTGCAAAACTTCTCGGCGCGCATAATTACACAATGCACGGCAGAGCGAGATTTAAGCAAAACATGAAGTTTGACAACTATGCCGATATCGGTAAAAGATTTGACGAACTCACAAAAATCACGGGCGAGTACGGCGTGAATTTGTGCATTGAAAACGTGGCGTGGGCGTTTTATAATCAAGTCGGATTTTTCGGTAAAATCAAAGATTACGCGCCTAATTTAAAGACTTGTCTCGATATAAAACAAGCGTTTGACAGCGGGCATACTTGGCAAAAATATTTCGCCGAAATGGGCGACAGGCTTAAAACCGTGCATTTGTCGGACAGAGACGAAAGCGGTAAGTTGTGTTTACCCGGGAGGGGAATATTCGACTTCGAGACGCTTTTTAGAACTCTTAAAGATAGCGGTTTCGACGGAAATATGCTTATCGAAGTGTACGACGAGAATTTTAAAACGGTTGACGAACTTAAACGTTCGCTCGATTATTTGCGAGATATTGCGGATAGACTCAATTTCAAGTAAAATTTTAAAAATAATATCCAATGAGTTTGACAATAATTTTCGATTGTTGTAAAATTAAATCATAAAATATTTTTTACGGAGTAAAGATATGAATTATACAGACAAAAAATGGCAAGAGTCAATGAAACTCAGATTTGACTACAACAATATGATGGCTGAATTTGTCGGCAAAAAAGAAGGTTACACGAAAGAAAAACTCGACCTTTTGAAAGACAAAGCGGCATCGGCTTATAAAACCGTACAAGCAAACAGAGGTACGGGTATGATGGGTTGGTCGGAACTTCCGTACAACCAAGACGAAATCGTTGAAGATATCATAAAAACCGCCGAAGACGTAAGAAAGAATTTCGATACTTTCGTAGTTCTTGGTATCGGCGGAAGCGCATTAGGTCCTATAGCGGCTATGCAAGCACTTTGCCACCTTCATTACAACGATTTGCCCGCAGAAAAGAGAAACGGTCCTAAATGTTACGTTGAAGATAACGTAGACCCCGAAAGAATGGCGGCTCTTTTAGACGTAATCGACCTTGACAAAACTATGTTCAACGTCATCACGAAGAGCGGCGCGACAAGCGAAACGATGACTCAATACCTCATCGTTATGGATCTTCTTAAAAAGAAGTACGGCGCAAACGCAAAAAATCACATGATTGCAACTACTTCCAGCGCGAAGGGCAACCTTATTAAAATCGCTAAACAAGAAGGTTTAAAGACTTTCTATATTCCCGACGGAGTAGGCGGCAGATTTTCCGAATTGTGCCCCGTAGGTCTTCTTCCCGCGGCGGTTGTAGGCATCGATATTAAGGCTCTTTTAAAGGGCGCGGCTTACATGGACGAGGTTTGCAAAGAAAAAGATATGTACAAAAACCCCGCTCTTATGGGCGCGGTACTCGAATATGCCGCAATGAACGACGGCAAAAACATTTCCGTAATGATGCCTTATGCCGACGGACTTCGTTATATGTCCGATTGGTACGCTCAACTTTGGGCTGAAAGTCTCGGCAAAGAAGACAGCAAGAGCGGCGAAAAGGTTTATGCGGGTCAAACGCCCGTTAAGGCACTCGGCGTAACCGATCAACACAGCCAAGTACAACTTTACACCGAAGGTCCTTTCGATAAAGTTATGACTTTCCTTGCGGTTGATAATTACAGAACGACCGTAACTATTTCAAACGGTTGCGAAGATATCCCCGACGTAAACTTCCTTTGCGGACACACGATGAACGAACTCATCACTTGCGAAAGAAAGGCGACAGAGTACGCTCTTACCGTAAAGCACAGACTCAACAAGACGATTTATTTACCCGAACTCAACGCGTTTACTTTGGGTGAACTTATGTTTATGCTCGAAATGCAAACCGCATACTGCGGCGAAATGCTCAATATCGACACGTATAACCAACCCGGCGTAGAGGGCGGCAAAAACGCAACTTACGCAATGCTCGGCAGAAAAGGTTACGACGCAAAGAGAGAAGAACTTGCAGCCGCACCCGAGAAAAAGAAAGATTATATTTGTTAACAATTTAAAGAGAGACCTTATCGGGTTTCTCTTTTTTTTGTTCTAATAAATGCCGTTTTTACGACTTTAATAAACGCCACTTTAAATTATATTTAAATGCCGCCGAAAACGATTAAAGCATGGCTTTAAAAGCGTAAACGCTGTTTGAAAAAACGGCAGAAAGATAAAAGCGTGCGATTTATAAAGTAAGGGGAGCGCGGATTAGATATTTTGAAAAGACAACGAGAGTAAGGTTTGTAAAATTTGAGAAAAAAATAGTAAAAATTTTACATTAAATTTGTTTTATGTTCTTGATAAATATTTAGTTTTAGTATATAATAAAACTATAAGTAATTGAGAATGGGATTTTAGGGACGATAAACGGCGTTTTAAAGTCAAACGCAAAAACAAATTCAAATAAATCCACGTCGAGTTATGGCGTTATTAAGGTTTTGGAGGAAAACGTAAATGAAAGATAATTTGCCTTTATATTTATTTCATCAAGGTACAAATTTCAGAACATATGAATATTTAGGCTCTCACGGCAGCGAATTAGACGGAGTGAAAGGCGTTACTTTCAGAGTATGGGCTCCTCACGCTCAAAACGTATCGGTTGTGGGCGATTTTAATATTTGGGATATAAAAGCAAATCCCATGACGAAAATTTCGCAAGAGGGTATTTGGGAAACGTTTATTCCCGATATCGAAAGATACGACGTATATAAATACGCGATTACTTCAAAAAGTGGAAATCTCATTATGAAAGCAGACCCTTACGCTTTCCACAGCGAAACCGCGCCCGCTACCGCTTCAAAATATTACGAACTCGATAATTATACTTGGACGGACGCCGAGTATATGAAAAATAAGAAAAACGAAAACGTCTATTCTTCTCCCGTCAACATTTACGAAGTAAACCTTGCTTCTTGGAGAAAAAGAGACGAAGAAACTTATTATTCTTACATCGACCTTATCGATTTGCTTGTGCCTTACGTAAAGAAAATGGGCTATACTCACGTCGAGTTTATGCCCGTCGCCGAATATCCGTTCGACGGAAGTTGGGGTTATCAAGTAACGGGTTATTACAGCATAACTTCCCGTTTCGGCACTCCTTGCGATTTTATGAAACTCGTCGACGCGTTCCATAAAGAAGGCATAGGCGTAATTATCGACTGGGTTCCCGCGCATTTCCCCAAAGACGCGCACGGTTTGTACGAATTCGACGGACAACCTTTATACGAAAGCGACCGTTGGGACTTGCAAGAACATAAATCGTGGGGTACGAGGAGATTCGATTACGCAAAAAACGAAGTGCAGTCGTTTTTGATTTCAAACGCCATGTTTTTGTTTGATAAATATCATATTGACGGTTTGCGCGTGGATGCGGTTGCCTCTATGCTTTACCTCGATTACGACAAAAAACCGGGGGAATGGATACCCAACGAATACGGCGAAAACAAAAACCTTGCGGCTATCGCGTTTTTCAGAAAACTCAACACGGCCGTTTTTGCGGAATATCCTTACGCGATGATGATAGCGGAAGAGTCTACCGCTTGGCCTATGGTTACAAAGCCCGCGTCGATCGGCGGTCTCGGGTTTAACTTTAAATGGAATATGGGTTGGATGAACGACGTTTTGTCTTACGTTAAGTGCGACCCGATGTTCCGTCATTACGACCACGAAAAACTCACGTTTTCGATGATGTATGCCTTTTCCGAAAATTTTGTACTTCCCGTGTCGCACGACGAAGTAGTTTACGGTAAAGGTTCGCTTATAAACAAAATGCCTGGCGATTATTACGCAAAATTCGCGGGAGATAGGACTTTCATGGGATATATGATGTCTCACCCCGGTAAAAAACTCATATTTATGGGGTCGGAAATAGGTCAGTTTGACGAGTGGGATTATAAAAAACAAATTCAATTCGATTTATTGAAATATCCCGACCATAAAAAATTAAACGTTTATTATAAAGACCTCAACGAGTTTTACAAGGCGCACAAGGCGTTTTACGAAATAGAGGATTCGTGGGACGGGTTCGAGTGGCTTGCTCCCGACGATAAAGATAAAAACGTAATCGCTTATTTAAGAAAGAGCAAAGACGGAGAAAAAATCGTGTGCATTTGCAACTTCTCGGGTATCGAGCAAGATTATTTGCTCGGCGTAGAAGAGGGTAAATACGAAATAATCTTCAATTCCGACGCAGTTAAATACGGCGGCAACGGTCAAATCAAAAAGAAGAATTATCAAACCAAACACGTGCCTTCTCACGGAAAAGAAAATTCTATTTCGATTAAATTGCCGGCATTAAGTTGCGTGTACTTATTGAAAAAATAAATAAAACCGAATTTAAAGCGATTAATTATCGTCGAAAGATCGATTAAAAAATAAATTAAAGCGATTTAATTTCGCAGCGAGATACCGCTAAAAACAAAAAGCGGGTAGATATCGCAAAATTCGATATCGTCGCAAATATATAAAGCGGTTAAAAACGCCGCAAACATAAGCAAAAAACAAATAAAAACACAAACTAACAAAAGGATAAAAAATACTTTCAAATATTGATAACGGAGGGAATTATGTTATTAAACAAAGAGTGCGTCGCCATGCTTTTGGCTGGCGGACAGGGAAGTCGTTTGTACGCGCTTACAAACAGCGTGGCAAAACCCGCGGTTTCGTTTGGCGGTAAATACAGAATTATCGACTTTCCGCTTTCAAACTGTGTAAACTCGGGTATAGACACGGTGGGTATTCTTACTCAATATCAACCGCTTCTTTTAAACGATTACATAGGCAACGGTCAACCGTGGGACTTGGATAGAAACTACGGCGGGGTGCATATGCTTGCGCCTTACCAAGCAAAACACGGTCAACAATGGTATAAAGGTACGGCAAACGCGATTTATCAAAATTTGTCGTTCGTAAAAAGATATTCGCCCGAATACGTGCTTATATTGTCGGGCGACCATATTTACAAAATGGACTATTCAAAGATGCTCGATAGGCACAAAGCGACGGGTGCGGCTTGCACTATAGCGACGATTTCCGTTCCTATCGAAGAGGCGTCGAGGTTCGGCATAATCAACGCCGACGAAAACGGAGTAGTCGAAAGGTTTGAAGAAAAGCCCAAGCACCCCACGAGCACGCTTGCGTCGATGGGAATATATATCTTCACAGCCGAAAAAATGTATAAATATCTCGAAGAGGATGAGGCAAACCCCGCAAGCGGAAACGATTTCGGTCACGACGTACTTCCGGCAATGCTTGCTGCGGGTGAAAAAATGGTTTGCTTTAAGTTTGAAGGATATTGGAAAGACGTCGGTACTATTTCGTCTTTATACGAGGCTAATATGGATTTACTCGGCGAGTCTCCTAAATTCAACGTTTCGGATAGAAGTTGGAGGATTTATTCGAGAAACCCGATAGCACCGCCGCATTATATAGGTGAAAACGGCAACGTGACAAATTCTATCGTTTCGTTGGGTTGCGAAATCGACGGTACGGTTGAAAACTGCACGCTTTCAAACAACGTTACGATTAAAAAAGGCGCACACGTTAAAGATTCGGTTATTTTCAGCGGATGCGTAATAGAAGAAGGCGCAGAAGTCGGTTATTCCATACTCGATTCAAACGTGACGGTGGGTAAAAATGCAACCGTCGGCGACTTGACGCAAAAACAGACTAAAATCACGCTTATCGGAAGCGGAGTAAAGATAGAAGAAAACGGCAAAGTAAAAGCCGGCGATATGGTTGAAAAGGAGGTTTAAAATATGAATGCATTAGGTGTAATTTTTTCCAATATTCATGATAACAACCTTCCCGAACTTACAAGCGTAAGGACTATGGGTTCTGTTCCGTTTTGCGGAAGATACAGACTTGTCGATTTCCCCCTTTCAAACATGGTAAATTCCGGCATAAATAAGGTCGGTATTATCACGAAAAGCAATTTCCAATCTTTAATGGACCACGTGGGTAGCGGTAAAGATTGGGATTTGGCGAGAAGAAACGGCGGTTTAATGTTGTTGCCGCCTTTCGGCGACGTAGGCACGCGCGTTTACAATACGAGACTTGAGGCGTTGACGGGCGCGATTAACTTCCTTACCCGTTCTAACGAAGAATACGTGTTTATGTCCGACAGCGATATGGTTTGCTCGATAGACTATAACAACGTAATGAAATTCCACCTTGAAAACGAAGCCGATATCACGATGATTTATGCCGAAAGGACAAACAAATTCATCAACGGTTCAAACAATATCATTCTCACGACAAACGACAATAACCGCGTTACGGGTATGTCGTTCGACCCGAGAATTCAAGGTCAAGTAAAACTTTATACGAATATAATGCTCATTAAAAGAACTTTGCTTATCAACCTCGTGACGACGGCAATTGCGCACGGGTTAAAGCATTTTTCCGAGCAAGTGCTTGCGGCGCACGTCGAATCGCTTAAAATTTTCGCTTATAAATACAGCGGATATTTGTCGGTAATCAATTCGTTGCAGACTTATTACGACACAAGCATGGAAATGCTTAATAAAGAAAATCGCGACGCAGTGTTTAAAAAGAGAGAAGTATTCACCAAAGTCAAAGATTCAAGCCCCACTAAATACGGCGCAAACGCAGTCGTGAAAAATTCGCTTATATCCGAGGGTTGCGACATTCAAGGCGAAGTTTACAACAGTATTATTTTCAGAGGGGTAAAAGTCGGCAGAGGAACGGTTGTTAAAAACTCGATTTTAATGCAAAACACGCTCACGGGCGAAAACGTATCGTTAAACGCAATTATTGCCGATAAAAACGTAGTAATAAGGGACGGAAGGGTCCTTTCCGGTTGCGAAACGCACCCGTTCTATATACTTAAAAACAGCGTTATTTAATAAACGACTATATTCGACGTTTTTCAGCGTAAATTATACCTCATATAATTTTATTTTTCGACGTATAAAACCTTATAAATGAAGGAGGTAACAAATGGCAACGACTAAAAAGACAACTACTAAAAAAAGCGAAACAAAAGCCGAAAAGACAAAATCGGCAGAAAATAAACAAAATATAGAAGAAGTAAACGAGGTTAAAACCGAAACGGCGCAAACCGAAGAGGTAAAACCCGTTGAAATAGAAGTAAGGCGCAAAACGAAAATCGCGTTCGTCGCGTCAGAGGCTAATCCTTTTGCGGGTACGGGCGGACTTGCGGACGTAATCGGGTCTTTACCAAAGGCTCTTGCGTTAAATCCCGACTTCGACGTAAGGGTGATTATGCCGCTTTACGGCGCGGTTTCTAAAGAGTGGAGACAAAAATTTACCTTTGAAGGTAATTTCAACGTTGCTCTTGCGTGGAGAAATCAATATTGCGGACTTTTCTCTTATAAATATCAAGGCGTAACGTTCTATTTCATAGACAACGAGTATTATTTTGCGAGAAACGGTTTATACGGTCACTACGACGACGGCGAAAGATTTGCGTTTTTCTCAAAGGCGGCTATCGACACTTTGGGGTACGTTGACTTTTTTCCCGACGTTTTGCACGCGCACGATTGGCAAGCCGCTTTGTCTATAATATATTTGAAAACTTTGTATTCGGACAGATTTAGATTTAGCGAAATTAAGACGGTATTTACAATTCATAATATAGAATATCAAGGCAAATACGGCACGGAAAATTTGCAAGACTTGTTCGGTCTTCCCGAATATTGCACGCCGTACGTCACATACGACGGTTGCATTAATTTAATGAAAGGAGCAATAGTATACAGCAACCACACCACGACGGTAAGTCCCACTTATTCAAGGGAAATCAAAAACGCTTATTTTGCGCACGGTCTCGAATATTGTACTAATATGTACGGATATAAAATCAGCGGCATATTAAACGGCATCGATACCGATTTATACAGTGCGGAAAAAGACGATAAAATCATTGCAAATTACAGCGCAAACGATTTATCGGGCAAGGCAAAATGTAAGAAAGGCTTGCAAGAAATGCTCAACCTTCCCGTAAAAGACGTGCCTATATTGGCGATTATATCGAGACTTGTAGAGCATAAGGGTTTTGACCTTGTAAAGTGCGTAATGGAAGAAATACTTTCCGAAGACGTACAATTCGTAATTTTGGGTACGGGCGATTCGTATTATCAAGATTATTTCAAATACATTGCCGACAAATACAGCGGAAAATGCCGAATGATCGCGGCATATAATAAAGATTTGTCGTCAAAAATATATTCGGGTGCAGACATTTTTATAATGCCCAGCAAGCAAGAGCCGTGCGGACTTTCGCAAATGATTGCTTGCAGATATGCGACGATACCCGTGGTAAGGCGCACGGGCGGTTTAAACGACAGTATTACTTCGTTTAACAACGGAAACAGAATAGATGAGGGAATAGGTTTTACTTTCGATAATTTCAACGCTCACGAGATGTTGTACGTCATTAAAGACGCAATATTTACGTACGGAAACAAAGAAGTATGGACGAATTTGATGAAAAGAGCGATCAGTACGGATTTTTCATGGAATAAATCCGCAGGGGAATATGAGAGATTATACAAAAATCTAAAATAGGAGTACACAAATGGAAAGTAAACGCAACTCAGCCGTAAAATTGACGTCAAAGGACGCAGCGGAATTAATCAGTTCTAAATTAGCGAGATTTTTCGGCGTGACCGATCAAGAAGCGACAAACGAGCAAATATATAGGGCAGTCGCTATGTCGGTAAGAGAAATGTTGCTTGAAAAAAGAAAAAGTTTTCAAACGGCAGTCAAACAAAAGGAAGCGAAAAGAGTTTATTACTTATGTATGGAATTCTTGCTCGGAAGGTCTTTAAAAAATAATCTTTATAATCTCGGAATCGAAGAACCTTTCGCTAAAGCACTTCAAAAAAAATACAATATAAACATCGACGATTTATACGAATTAGAGCCTGACGCAGGTCTCGGAAACGGCGGTTTGGGTAGACTTGCCGCATGTTTTATGGACGGTCTCGCAAGCCAAAATTACCCCGCAATGGGATTTTCGCTTTGTTATGAATACGGTTTGTTCAAACAAAGAATAGTTGACGGCTGGCAAATGGAATTGCCCGACGTATGGCTTCCGGGCGGCGACGTATGGCTTAATCAAAGGGCTGACAGAGTTTATAAAGTAAAGTTTGACGGTAGAGTCGTTGAAAGACAAGAAAACGGAAAACTTATATTCGACCACGTTGACGCGCAAGAAATCGAGGCTGTCGCTTACGATATGCTTATCCCGGGGAAAGATTCCGACGCGGTTTCTATTTTGCGTTTGTGGAAAGCGAGAAGCACTCATCAATTTGATATGTATTTGTTTTCGCAAGGCAGTTATATGCAATGCATGAAAGAAAACAACGAGGCAGACGTGCTCACGAAGGTGCTTTATCCGTCGGATAATCACTTCGAGGGCAAGACTTTGAGAATTAAACAACAATATTTCCTCGTTTCGGCAACATTGCAATATATATTGGACGACCACTTCCGCAAATACGGCACTTACGATAATCTCGCCGAAAAAGCGGCTATACACATAAACGATACGCACCCCGCATTCTGCGTGCCCGAACTTATGCGTTTGCTTATGGACGAGCACGGTTACGGTTGGGACGATGCGTGGAGTATTACGAGCAAGGCTATCGCTTACACAAACCACACGATTATGAGCGAAGCACTTGAAAAGTGGGACGAAAAACTCATCGGTAAAATTTTGCCGAGAATAGATATGATAATGAGAGAGATTAACCGCAGATTCTGCGACGAACTCACTCAAAAATACCCCGGAGACTGGAACAGAATCAACAATATGTCCATTTATCAAAACGGACAAGTGCGCATGGCTAATTTAAGCATAGTCGGCTCGCACTGTGTAAACGGCGTTTCCGCTCTTCACAGCGAAATCATTAAAAAGGAAACGTTCGCTAATTTTGCCGAATTGACTCCGAATAAATTTACAAACGTAACCAACGGTATTGCGCATAGAAGATGGCTTTGCCAATCCAATAAAGAACTTTGCGAACTTTTAAACGATTGCATAGGCGACGGTTACGTAATGGACGCGTCTAAACTTTCCGAGTTTAAAAAATACGAAAACGATTCGTCCGTTTTGCAAAGATTAAACGAAATTAAACAAATAAAGAAAAAACAACTTGCGGATTACGCGTATAAGAGAAACGGCGTCGTTATTGACCCGAATACTATGTTCGACGTGCAAGCAAAGAGAATGCACGAGTATAAAAGGCAACTTCTCAACGCGATGTATATCGTAAATTTGTATAACGAACTTAAAGCAAATCCCGATTTGCCCATGCAGCCGAAAACGTTTATTTTCGGTGCAAAAGCCGCGCCCGGATATTATATGGCAAAGGAAATTATCCGTTTAATTTGCTATATTTCCGAGGATATCAAGAAAAATCCTAATCCCAAGATCAGAGAAAAACTCAACGTTGTTTATCTTGAAGATTACAACGTGACTCTCGCCGAAAAACTTATGCCTGCAACCGAAATATCGGAACAAATTTCTCAAGCGGGTAAAGAGGCAAGCGGTACGGGCAATATGAAGTTTATGATAAACGGCGCGCTTACGATCGGTACGGAAGACGGCGCAAACGTCGAAATGCACAAAGTTGTGGGCGACGAAAATATATTCATTTTTGGTCTCGATGCACAAGAAGTTGGAAAACTTGCAAAACACGGATATAATTCCATTTCTTATTACAACAGCAACGTTAAACTTCGCGAAGTTGTAGACAGTTTCAAAAAGGGTTACAACGGTCAAAGTTTCGATATTTTCAGTCAATATCTCTTGAATATGAGACCCGTTGCCGACCCGTATATGTGCATGGCTGATTTCGGCTCGTATCTCGCAATACACGAAAAGGCAGACAATATTTATAAAGATAAAGAACATTGGGCAAAAATGTCCTTAAACAACATTGCCGGCGCGGGTATTTTCGCCGCGGATAGAGCAATAAGAGAATATGCCGACAATATTTGGCATATTAAACCCGTTAAAATAGATAAATAATTTACATTCAAGCAAGGTTCACGGCAAAATATGGAATTTTATTACAATCCGATAGACAAAAAATGCAAGTCGGTTATAGGGGCGATTCCCACCGAATGTGAAGTAAAAATTTCGATTTTTACACATTCGTTAAACGACTGCAAAATTATCGTCAAAGACGACAAAGACCGAGTCGTTTTAAACAAGCAAATGACAAAAACCGACGGCGGTTTTACGGTGTCGCTGAATTTTGACGAAAGCGGATTGTTTTGGTATTGCTTTGAAAGCGATTTCGGCACTATAAGTCAAGGCGAAAACCTTATAGGAACGATATCGAAAGACGTAAAATTTTATCAATTGCTCGTATACAAAAACGGATTTTCAACGCCCGATTGGTTTAAAGGTAAAATTCAATATCAAATTTTCCCCGACAGATTTTGCAAAGTAGGCGATTTCAGCGTCGGCGAAGGCAAAATCAAACGGGAAGATTGGGGCGGTGTTCCGTCGTATGTGCCCAACGAAAACGGTCAAGTGCTAAACAACGACTTTTTCGGCGGCAATTTTCAAGGAATTATCTCTAAATTGGACTATTTAAAGAGTCTCGGCGTGGGAATAATTTATCTTAATCCCATTTTCGAGGCTTACAGTAATCACCGCTACGACACGGGAGATTACGAAAAAATAGATTCCGTGCTCGGCAGCGAAGATGACTTTAAACAGTTTATCGACAAGGCTAAAGAAAAGGGTATTTACGTAATTTTGGACGGCGTGTTTAATCATACGGGCGACGACAGCAAGTATTTTGACAAATACGGTCATTACGGGCGCGTTGGCGCGTATACAAACCCCGACTCGAAGTATAAAAATTGGTTTATTTTCGAGAAATATCCCGAAAAATACGCCTCTTGGTGGGGAATTACCACTTTGCCCACGATAAACAAGCAATGTCATGAATACGAAGAGTATATTGCCGGCGAAAACGGAATTATCGAAAAATATGCAAAAATGGGCGTTGCGGGTTTTAGACTCGACGTCGTGGACGAAATTCCCGATAGTTTTGTTAAAAAAATTCGCAAAAAACTCAAAGAGGTCAACCCGCAAGCGATACTTATAGGCGAAGTGTGGGAAGACGCAACGAATAAAATCGCGTATGACAAACGCAGAGCGTATTTTCAAGGCGAAGAACTCGATTCCGTAATGAATTACGAACTTAAAAACGCAATACTCAATTACGCGATTTCGGGCAACGTGAGCATGATTTCGTCGGTCGTGAAAAACCAACTCAACAATTACCCGCATTGCGCTTTAAACACGCTTATGAATTTTTGTTCTACGCACGACACCCCGAGAATTTTAACTGTACTCGGGCGAAAAACCGTGCTAAATGACAAAGACGAAATGGCAAACTCCAAACTTGACGAGCAAGAATACAAAGACGGCGTGGAAAGACTTAAAGTCGTCACCGTTTTGCTGTTTACTTTATACGGCGTTCCGTCGGTTTATTACGGAGACGAAGTGGGGCTCGAGGGAGATATAGACCCGTTTAACAGAAGGTGTTTTCCTTGGGGACACGAAAATAAAGAAATTTTAGACTTCGTGCGTAAAATTGCAAAAATAAGAAGCGAAGTAGATATTTTCGTTGACGGCGATTTAAACGTTTTGTACGACACGGACGGCACGTTTATTTTTGAAAGAAGAAAGCAAAACGACAATATCATAATTGCCGTAAACAGAGGATACGGCGATTATACGATAAACGTTTCGTCGCCCGTGTACAATTTGTTAAGCGGCGAAAAGATAGAAAAATCTACCGTTTTAAAAAGCGGAGATATGATGATTTTATATAGAAAGAACTTGGCATAAATTTGGATAATATTTCATATTTTATGAGATATATCCTTAAATAACATATTATCAAAATTCAACATAAAGGAAAGATTATGGACATTATCGAAAAGATTACTCAAGAATTTAATTTACAACCCGAACACGTCAAAAACATAGTTGCACTTTTAGACGACGGCAACACGATTCCCTTCATCGCAAGATACAGAAAAGAAATGACGGGTCACATCGACGACCAAGTGCTTCGTGATTTTGCGGACAGACTTACATATCTCCGCAACCTCGAAGAGAGAAAAGCAGACGTGAAAAAAGCCATAGAAGAGCAAGGTAAACTCACCGACGAAATAGTCGAAAGTTTGCTTAAAGCGGAAACGTTGACCGAAGTAGAGGATATTTACAGACCTTATAAGCAAAAGAAGAAAACGCGTGCTTCGGTGGCTATCGCAAAAGGTTTGCAACCCCTTGCCGATATTATGTACGCTCAAGACGTAAAAGAAGGAACGGTAGAAGACCTTGCAAAGCCTTACGTAGACGAAGAAAAGGGTGTAAAAAACGAAAAAGAGGCAATTCAAGGCGCAATGGATATCATTGCGGAAATGGTATCGGACGATGCCGAATTGCGTAAAAAACTCCGTAATATTTTCCTTAAACTTGCTACAATTAGCACCAAATTCGTAAAAGGTAAAGAAGAGGAAGAGGGTGCGGCTACTTACGATATGTATAAAGATTATTCCGAGCCCGTTTCGGAAATCAAAAGTCATAGAGTTCTCGCTATAAACAGAGGCGAAGACGAAGGTTTCTTAAAGGTTAAAGTTGAAATCGACGAAGAATTTGCAATAAGAGTATGTTGCGTAGGCAAAGTGAAAGAAGGGTCGATTACCACTCAAAACGTAAAAGACGCCATTGCCGACAGTTACGACAGACTTATCGCTCCGTCAATTGAGAGAGAAATCAGGAATTATCTCACCGAAAACGCCGACGAGCAAGCAATTAAAATGTTCGGCGTCAACTTAAAGCCGCTTTTGATGCAACCGCCTCTTAAAGATAAAGTAACAATGGGTTTCGACCCCGGTATTCGTACGGGTTGTAAAATCGCCGTTGTAGACGAAACGGGTAAAGTTTTGGGTAAAGACGTTGTTTACGCAACGCTCCCCGACGAAAGAAAGGTTGAAGAAGCCAAGGAAAAACTTAAAAAAATGATAGAAAAGTACAACGTAGACATTATTTCTATCGGCAACGGCACGGCATCTAAAGAATCTGAAATTTTCGTTGCTAAAAAAGTTCTTCCCGAGGTAAATAGGCAAGTAAGTTACGCCGTCGTAAGCGAGGCGGGCGCGTCCGTTTATTCCGCGTCTAAACTCGGTGCGGAGGAATTCCCCGATTACGACGTATCGGAAAGGTCGGCGGTTTCTATCGCGAGAAGACTTCAAGACCCCCTTGCGGAACTTATAAAAATCGACCCCAAGTCTATCGGCGTAGGTCAGTATCAACACGATATGCCGCAAGCGCGTCTCGACGAAGTGCTTAAAGGCGTGTGCGAAGACTGCGTAAACGCAATCGGCGTTGATTTAAACACGGCAAGCCCGTCGCTTTTGTCTTACGTATCGGGTCTTAACAGCGGTATTGCTAAAAATATCGTTGCTTATAGAGAGAAAAACGGTAAATTCAAGACGAGAAACGACATTTTAAACGTGCCCAAACTCGGTCAAAAAGCATTTACTCAATGCGCGGGTTTCTTGAGAATAACCGACGGCAAAAGCGTGCTCGACAACACGGGCGTACACCCCGAATCTTATGAAGGAACGCAAAAACTTTTGGCTAAATTCGGCTATACCGACGAAGACGTTAAAAACGGAAAACTTAAGGAACTTCCTATAAAAGTAAAACAATACGGCGAAGAAAAAGTGGCTGAAGAAGTTGGTCTCGGCGTGGCTACCATGAACGACATTATAAACGAACTTTTAAAACCGGGTAGGGATATAAGAGATTCGCTTCCGCAAGCGGTACTTCGTTCGGACCTTTTGAGTATAAACGACTTGAAAGAAGGCATGATTATTAAAGGAACGGTAAGAAACGTAACAGACTTCGGTGCGTTTGTCGATTTGGGCGTGCACCAAGACGGACTTGTGCATATTTCCGAAATTTCCGATAATTATATCAAGCATCCGTCAGACGTTTTGAAAGTAGGACAAACTTTAAACGTAAAAGTAATAGGCGTTGATTTAAAGAAAAATAGAATCGCGCTTTCGTTAAAAGGAGTTAAATAATTTAAAAAATATTGACAATATTACATTCATTTGTTAAAATAACATAGAATTCGGAGGTGAAAATAATGACAAGTTACGAAAGAGTAGTCGCTTTATTGAGCGAGCAATGTTCCGTTCCGCAAGACAAAATTACGCCCAACAGCGATATAGTTAAAGATTTGGGTGCGGATTCGCTCGATATAGTTGAAATGCTTATGCAAATGGAAGAGGAATTCGGCGTTGAAATCGAAGAAGACGTTGCAACTCAACTTAAAACCGTGCAAGACGTCGTAAACGCCATCGACAACTATAAAAAATAATTTACATATAAAAGGTTCTGTCAAGAGCCTTTTATTTTTTGCCGAAAATTTTTACTCGGTTTGGCGATTTATTTTAAAGTTGCTTTTTGATTAATGAATTGCGTAAACGTAAAGTTTGTCGTTTTTACGCAATACGCTTTGAGTAAAGCGTGAAATAATTTAAAAAAATGCACAAAAAACAACGCAAAGTATTGAAATAAAGTTTATCTTATGTTATAATAATTTATAAGTGTTAATAATAACTATAACTATTAATTTTAGGGTAGGTGATAAAAATTGAGTAAGGAAGAAAAAAATGAAACCAAAGAAAGCAAATCTAAAATACTTTGGCCGGTTTTAAAAGTAACGTTGGTTGTTTTTTGCATACTCGGTTTTTTATGCCTTGTTACCGGCGATTTGATTTTTTACGGAATAGGTCTTGAATTGCGTAAGTTTTTCCTTGCGTTTTTCGGTTATGCGTCTTTTCCGCTTTTGCTTGTGGCAATTTACGTGGGTATTTTGTCGTTCGCGGGCATTTCGTTGAGAAAAAACAAGCATTTTTACGTTTATCTCGTATCTTTTTTTGTTTTATTGATAATTATCGCGATAGTGCATATTTCTCTTGCTCCGTCCGTTCAAGGAAAAGGGTATTTCGAGTATTTCGGCGAATGTTGGAAAGCCGGTTTGGGTGGTTTTAAAACTTGTACTTTCGGCGGCGCGTTTTGTTCTTTAATCACGTATCCGTTGGAGAGGTTTTTGTCCACCGTCGGGTCGTATATTATTCTCGCGATACTTCTCGGTCTGTCAATATTGTACTTTTTCAGAAACAAAATTCAAAAAAGTACGGTCAAGACAGATAAAGAGCCCGATAAAACGGAAAAGCCCGAAGACGTTGCGTTTTCGCGCAAAAACAACAAGTCAAAACTTTTCTGCAGCGGAGAAGATTTCGACCTTAGAGAAGACGTGAAAAACGTAAGAAATCAAGGTAGGGAAGATTCGAGCGACAAGCACGGCAAATACAACGCCGTTTTCGGCAGTTCGGCTTATTCTTCTTCGACAAGTTCGGCAGAGCAAAAACCGTACAGCAAACAATATGAAGACGATTTACAGTCTAAAAAAGATTATATTTTAAGACCTTATACAAAAATCGATATAAACAAAAACGATGACGATAAGGGTATTTCCGATTCCGTAAACACTCGCCCGACGAGGAGAATTGAAGACGAAATCGATTTATCCGAGCCTAAAAGGGATATTTTCAAGCCAAAAACGAGAAAACCCGAGGAAAAGAAGCCCGACTTTACGCAGTCAAACAACAACGGTTTCAGCGAATTTTTCGGCAATTCTTCGGCGAAAACTTATACGCCCAAGCAAAAAGAAGAAGTTTACGATATTTACGGCGAACCTGTGGATAAAAGTAAGGTTAAAGATTATTTAAACGCAACTTCAAACAAAGACGCGTATATCTCTGGCGATTACGACGTTTACGGGCGTAAAGATTTTGAAAGAGACATTGGCAAAGAGAAAAAAGAAACGAAGTCTTACGGCAGCGTAAACGACGATTTGTTCGGCAGCAGTCGCAATAAAGAAAACGTGATAGATTTGTCCAAAGGAAAGGACGAGTATAAGTATACTGATAATTTATCTATAGACAACGAAATACAAGAAAAAGAAGAAATTAAACCGACTTATAATTCTTACGAAAAGAAAGAAAAAGAGCCGACTTACACTTCTTACGAGACAAGGCAAAAAGAGACGAGTTATTCTTCAAACGAAGTAAAACAAACGGAAAGCGAAGCGGAGGTTTCACAAACCAAGCCGCGTTTTGTCGATAAAATCTCGACAAACGAAAAGCCTGCCGCTCAACCGACCGTTAAAGCGGAGCAAAAACCCGCCGAAGACGAAGAAAACCCGTACGATTTGATGCCTATAAACTACAAATACGTGTATCCGCCCGTATCTCTTCTTAAAAACTATATCAGAGACGACGATTTGGACGAAATAAGGAGATTTAACGAGGAAAAGTCAAGCGTTATTTTGGACGTTTTGTGGAGAGCGAAAATAGAAGCGGAAATCGTAAGAGTGCTCAACGGACCTACGGTTACGCGTTTCGATATAGCGATACCCAAAACTGCGTCTATAAAGGACGTGACAAAACTTTCCGACGACTTAAATTTGTGGCTCGCTTCGGCTGGGGCAATGAGAATGATTGCGCCTATCCCCGGTACGTCTCACATTGGTATAGAAGTTCCCAACGAAAAGAGACAAACCGTAGGTATAAGAGAAATCGTCACGTCGGAGGGCTTTATAAACGCCAAAAAGACAACGCTTACGTTTGCCCTCGGTAAAAACCTTGTTGGCGACTGCATAAGTTTGGATATAGCAAAGATGCCTCACTTACTTGTAGCCGGCGCAACAGGTACGGGTAAAAGCGTATGTCTCAACACGATGCTTACGAGTTTGTTGATGAAATACGGTCCGGACGAATTGCGTATAATGATAGTTGACCCCAAGATAGTCGAATTTGCGGCGTTCGAGGGCATACCTCACCTTATGTTCAATGAAATGATTACTTCAGCCGAAAAGGCGACGGCAATGCTTTCGTGGGCGGTAAAGGAAATGGAGGCAAGATATCAACAGTTATATCAAGCAAAAGTTCAAAATATCAACGATTACAACGAAAAAATGGAAAAACTCGGTCAAAAGAAGATGAACAGAATTCTTATTCTTATAGACGAGTTTGCCGACTTAATGTCTTCTAACAAGGCTACTATCGAGGAAAAGATAGGCAGACTTGCGCAAAAAGCAAGGGCGGCGGGTATACACCTCGTGCTTGCAACGCAAAGACCGTCCGTCGATATTATGACGGGTTCTATCAAGACAAACTTCACTTCAAGAATAAGTTTCAAAATGTCTTCATCTGTAGACTCTATGACGATTTTAAACGAAGGCGGCGCAGAAGCGTTGCTTGGAAACGGCGACTGTTTGTACAGAACGAGCCAAATGTTTGCGACCGAACGTGTACAAGACGCATTTATTTCTAAAGGCGAAATGGACGCAGTCATTGACTATATCAAGGCGCACAACAAGTGTTATTACAACACCGACGCTTTAAAGGCGATAAATGCGGAAGCAAATCCGCCCGCACCCGCCGAAAGCGAACAAGGTTCTTCTTCAAACGGTAATCTCAACGAGGACGGCAGCGATAATCTTATGTACGAAGCGTTGAGATACGTCATCGAAAACAACGGCGTTTCTATTTCGAGATTACAAAGAAAATACCGTATCGGCTTTAACAGAGCGGCGAGTATCGTCGATTGGATGACCGAAAAAGGTTATATTTCTCAACCGCTTGAAAACAAGACGAGAAAGATTCTTATTTCGATGGAAGAATACAACAAACTTATGGACGAAATGAATTCTAACGGAGAAGCATGATTTTAAAGGATAAAAAAATAGGAGTAATATCGTTGGGTTGCGATAAAAACCGAGTTGACAGCGAAAAAATGCTTTCGCTTATATCCGATTTCGGTTCGCTTACAAACGATATTGCTCAAGCGAATATAATTATTATCAATACTTGCGCTTTTTTGCAAAGTTCGAGAAAAGAAGCGATCGACACGATTTTCGAGTGCAACGCATATCGGCAGTCGGGAAAACTTGAAAAACTTGTCGTTACGGGCTGTTTACCGCAGAAATTCATCGGCGAAATTTTCGACGATTTGCCCGAAGTAGACGTATTTTTAGGTTTTAAAGATTACGATTATTTAAAGCAAGCACTTGAAAAGGCGTACGACGGAGAAAGAGTAAATTTCGTCGGAGTGGAGAAAGAGTTTAAAAAGACGGAAAGAGTGGTTACTACGCCGCTCAATTACGCTTATTTAAAGATCGCCGATGGTTGCAACAACCACTGCACGTATTGCCTTATTCCTTACATACGAGGAAAGTACGTTTCCGAAACTATGGAAAGTCTTGTGGAAGAGGCGGAAAAACTCGGTGATTTAAGCGAGTTGATTTTGGTTGCGCAAGACGTGACGAAGTACGGCGAAGACCTTTACGGTGAAGTGAAACTCGTCGAACTTATAAAAAGGCTTTCCGCACTTGAAAACGTGCGCAGTATAAGGCTTTTGTATTGTTATCCCGAAAATATCGACGATAAACTTATAGAAGAAATCGCAACCAACGACAAAGTGCTTAAATACATAGACATACCTTTGCAACACGCGTCCGACAGCGTGCTTAAACGCATGAACAGAAAGGGAAGCGGTCAATTCTATTCAGACCTTTTCAAAAAATTGCGCGAAAGAATAAAGGGTATTGCCATTAGGTCGACGTTTATTACGGGTTTCCCGGGGGAAACCGAGGAAGAT
>CAKQKQ010000007.1 GCA_934249265.1 uncultured Clostridia bacterium
ATTTTGCGGTCGACTTTACGGCGTAAAAACACTACGTGCCGCAAGAATATGCAGAAAACGATAAAACTGTGCCAAGTTTGCGGTTTGTTCTACCAAGGTTTGAAATACGTACGTCTACTTAAAGCGAAACCAACTTAAAATTTTAAATTTGTTGACATATTTTAATATATAAGTTAAAATATATATAACAAGGCAAATAAAAGGGCGCAAATTTGTTGCGTTTAATTTAATTTTGTTAAAAAATTAAGCGTTTACGCCGTCAAACGGCAAAAAATCAAATAAATTCGTAAGGAGACGAAAAATGAAAGTTATTTTATTAAAAGACGTAAAGGGTACGGGCAAACAAGGCGAAATCAAAGACGTCAGCGACGGATTTGCTAAAAATATGCTTATCAAAAAAGGCTTGGCAAAAGAGGCTACTTCGGTTGAGGTGAACAGTCTTAAAATAAAGCAAGCGTCCGAAGCGTATCACAAGGCAGAGGAAATCAAGGCGATTAAAGCGGCTTGCGCAAAAGTAAACGGCAAAGAGGTCGTTTGTAAGGTTAAGTGCGGAGAGGGCGGCAAAATTTTCGGCTCGGTTACAAGCAAGGAAATTGCCGACACGCTTACAAGTCAAGGGTATGAAGTTGATAAAAAGAAGATACTTATCGACGGACCTATTAAAAGCACGGGCGTATATAAAATTCAAATCAAATATTTGCCCAACACTATTGCAAACATTACTCTTAAAATCGAAGCAATGTAAGTTTTACGCCATACGTATTGCGTAAAAACGACAACAAAGGTGAAATTATGTATATATACAATTATATCGTCAACGACGATGTTAAAAAGGCGAGCAAAAGGGAAAACACGGCTTTTTCGTTAGAACAACAAAGCGCGATAATTATAAATTCAGACAGAACGTTAAAGGATAAACTCAGCGGACTCAGGACGCTTAAAAACGAGTGTTCGGTAAATCTCACTTATCAAATCGAAGCGTGGGAAAATTATAAAAAGGACGTAATCAAACAAGCCTCGACGCTTGACGAAGGTTGTGTGTTTTGTTTGCTTGTAGACGGCGAAGTGGAAAAGTTTTTCGCCAATTTGCGCACCGCGGAAAAATATATAAAGGAATACGCCGCTAAAAACGAGCAAGTAAATTCGTTTACGCTCGTGAGCGAAAAGGTTTTAAGCGAGACAAGCGAAATTTCTCTTAAAAAGGACGGCAATTATAACAAACTTATATATAACGGCAAAGGCGAACTTTTAGACGCCGTGTGCAAAACGGATAATCACACTTACCTCACGGCGGTTTACGGCAAAAGGCTCGATACCGTTTACGTTCCGTTCCCCAACCCGTATAAAGATATGGACGTGGTTTGGTGCGGGCAAGACCAAGCGATAATTGCGCCCGAAACCGAGGAAAACAAGGCTAAAATAGAGCATCTCATCACAAAGTACGTCGGCAAAAAGGGTTACAACGAAAGGTACGTTCCCGTTTATTTGCTCAACAAAACGCAAGAAGGGTATCAAGCGACTATCGGCGCATTGCCGCTGTTGTCTTTAAGCAAAACCGCCAAAGACGAAATTTCGGCAAAATCGAGATTTATTTTAAAGCAATTAAGAAAACTTAAAAACAATTGAGTTTTTGCGTAGCGGTAGTCGTTGAACAGAGAAAGTCAAGGCGCGATTAATATTTGTGCGGCTGATATTTGCGATGTTTGCACAAAATTTATACAAAAACGAAAAACTTTTTAAGTTGCATTTCATTTGAAAATTGTTTTTAAAGGCGTTTGCGGCGTTTTAAAAATAAAATAACTGCAAACAAAATAATTGCTAAAAAACAACGGTAGACTAAATTTTTAAAAGCCCCGTTGTTTTTAATTTATCGATTTAGCGGGAAAGAGGAATAATGAATAGAGTAAGCAAAAAATCGCCTCAAAAGCGCGCTATGGTGGTTGATTTTAAACGGGGCGCGCTGATTTGGTCAGTGAGTATCGCTATGATACTTGTGTTTTTTGGCGGTTTCGGTATAGATTGCATAGTAGAAAAACAAAAGTCAACGGCAATTTGTTTTTTTGTCGCGGGAGTTGTTTTTTTGTTGCCGTTTACATGGCTTTTAATTGTAGATTTGCGACATAAAGTGACTATATCTTCTACGGAAATAAAAGAGACAATAGGCTTAAAAACCGTAAAAAGATTAAACGTAAGCGACGTAAAAAGGGTGGTCGTTATTGAGCGCAACTATAAAGGCAGTAAATTAAAACTATTTATCGTGTTTGACGACGGCTCTTATATTATGCCTTTTAATAAGGACAACGCAAAGGAAAACGAAAAAAGCAATTCAATATTTTTAGGGCATACTAATGCAAGAGAAAAATTTATAAAAGAAATTTTTGACGGCGTTCCGCTTGTGTACGACGCCGATTAAAGTAAAACAAAATTTAATTAAAGAACAAAAAAAGAAGTCGAAAATTAAAGGGGATTTTACCTTTAGTTCGGCTTCTTTTAATTGTTTTACGCTATACGTATGTCGTAAAACCGTCAAAACGGGCGATTTATTTAAGGAATAAATAAAATTTGTCGCCGTTGACGGGGCTTATCTTACGTTGTTAATTTGCAACGCGTTTAAAGGGCTTGTAAGCAAATAGAAAAAATATAACCCAAAAGGAAGCAAGACCCACAAGCGCATAGACGATTCTCGACACAAGCGACATAGAACCGAATATAAACGCAACAAGGTCAAATGAGAAAAATCCCACCAAAAGCCAATTTAACGCGCCGACAATTACCAAAATGAAAGCGATTATACTTGTAATTTTCATTTTAAATTCCTCCTGATATTAAGTTTGTCAATATTTGGGAGAAATATACAACGAAATAAAAAATGTCCGTTTTACCACACACGTATCGAGTAAAACGGGCAAAATTTTTATTTATTAATGTTTTCGATTATCAAATAATCAAAGTCTACGCTTTCGACAAAGTCGCTTTTGTCAAACCTTACGTAATTGTATTTTGCGTAATTAAAAAGGTGCGACTTCATGATTACCGGCGTGGCGATATCCATATTATAGCAAATTTGAGATACGTAATCCCAAAACTTATGCCACTCGTTTTTTTCTTCAAGCGTAAGGACGAATTGTTTTATATTTTTGTGGTTTTTTACCGTCCTTCCCCACATTTTCACCATAACTAAAAACTCCGTAACTTTTGTTTACTTCTTATAGTTTAAAGTAAAATTTTTTTAAATGCAAGCGTTTTCGCTAAACGAATAAACTAAACTTATTAAATTTTCGCTTTACTATTTTTTAAAGGTGTGATATATTATTGATACTTTACTCGCGCAACAGTCTCGCGCAACAGTGTTGTACGCGCTCAACCTCGCTATATAAACAGCCGCATTATGCGTATAACTACATTACACTGTAACATTATTGCTTGCTCGTCGCGGGTATGCAAGCGAATTAAAGCAAATTTGCCGCAAAGCAAGTCAAAATTAGCCGCAAAATTACTTAAATTTGCCCCAAAGCGGCAAAAAACTCATTAAAACAAAAATATTTCCAACAAAACGAATAATTGTTTCGTTATTATTATAGGGATAAAGATGGTAGACAAACTTGAACAAAAACTTTCCGAGTACATAAACGGAGACGATTCCGCTTTCGGTTATATATACGACGCAACGTATAAAGCAGTGTATTTCACCGCGTTATATATCGTCGGGCAAAAACCTATCGCCGAGGACGTGGTGCAAGAAACATATTACAAAGCGATAAGGGCATTAAACACTTATCGAGCGGGCGGCAATTTCACGGGTTGGCTGTGCCAAATTTCCAGAAACACCGCCATGGACGAGGTGCGAAAACGCTCTAAAGAGACGCTTACCGACTTTCAGACGGAATGGCAGTCGTTCGGCGCGGAAGAACAGCCTGTGCCGTACGTGTTCGACGTGGCGCGCAAGGTTTTGAGCGACGAAGAATATCAAATCGTTATGCTGTGTCAAGTCGCCGGGTACAAGCGCAGAGAAGTTGCGCAAATGCTCGACATGCCCATAGGCACAGTTACTTGGAAAAACAACGAAGCACTTAAAAAACTCAAACAAACTTTAAAGGAGGGAGAAAATGAACGTTAAAAAATTATTAAAAGACAATTCAAAAGAGATACTTCCTTCGCAATCGGTTAAAGACAGGGTAATGGCTGACGCAAGCCGCATAAATTACGGGGTTTCGTCAAACGGCAACACTGCGGTTTTAACGAGATCGCACGGAAAACTTATCGCGCTGTGTTGCGCGGCTTTGGCTCTTCTTCTCACTTTGACGATAGTTTTAATCGCCACAAAACCGAAGGGCGGCGCGGTAGATTTGGGCGGCAGTATAATATGTATCGACGTTAATCCTTCTATTGAAATCGTGCTTGACAAAAACGACGAAGTTGAAAGCGTGAAGGGCGGCAATGCCGACGGCGCGCTGCTTATTTACGGAGAAGAGTTCGACGGGAAAACCAAAGAACAAGCGGTGAAGAGAATTGTCGAACTTTTATGGCGAGGCGGTTATCTCGACAACAACGAAATAAGACTTTATATAGACGCCGCCGATAAAAAAGTAAATCAATTATACGCAAACATTTACCTTGCGATGAGCGACGAACTGACTTTGCACGGCGTGGTTCAAACAATTAACGGAGTCACCGAAGAGGCGATAAAGCAAGCGAAGAAATACGGAGTTTCTGCCGCAAAATACAGTCTTGCACTGCAACTTAGCGACGGCGATAAAACCCAACTCGAAAAATTACTTAAATTGTCTTATGAAGAGTTGTATAAAAGGACTTGCGATTACGACGAAGACAAAATTTCCTCGATAATCAACGATATCGCGGCAAACGTTGAGTTTATAAGGATAAAAGCCGTTTTAAAAACCGTGGAGACCCTTGAAGACTATTTGGACGTCATTAAAGATTTTATAGGAAAAGGCGATTACATTTTAAATAAAACGCTTAAAAAATACAACGAGTTGTGCTTGTCTAATGGATATCTCGATTATATGATAAACGAATTTTTGCCTGACGACGACCTTGAAGAAAGGGTGGACGCGGTTGAAGATTTGCTCGACGCGCTCGAAGACGAACTCGAAGACCAGTTGGAAAGCATTAAAAAGAATTATTTAAACAATAGGTATGCGTTGAATATTTTATAAACAATTTAATAAATAATCGATAAATAATTAATAAACTTACGTCCGCTTTCTTGGCTTTTGGTTGATGACAAGAAAACGGGCGTTTTTTGTTTTAGTGCAATTAATCGATTAATTGCCACACGGGTGAAATTTTGCACGGTTAATTTTTTCGCTTTAAAGTTTTTGCGGCGGCAGATGTATGTCGGTTGATATTAAAGAGTAGTGTCACGCCGCGTTTTTCTGTCGTTTTGTCTTTTTGTTAAATTTGCTCAAATTGGATAAGCCGAAAATTATATTTAAGCCGTGCTTTTTGTTTTTTATCAAATTCGTTCAAATTTAAAAATTTAACAAGATAAAAAGTCAAGTTTACGTCGTTTTTTTAGCGTCTGTTTTTTTCGGGGCGAAGAAAAAAAGATAAAGCGGCGGCAAGAATGAAAATAAAATTTTTTTTGATTTGAATTTTTTATTTTATAATTACAATTTACAAAAAATAAAGACTAAATTTTTAAAATTGCTTATATTTTCTAAAATTTTGTAGGTTCATAATTGATTTAAAAATATAAAAACCGCAAGCAAAAATCAAAAAAATAAAAAAATTTTAAAAAGTTTTAATTTTTTTCCAACAAAACTATATGCGTTTCCGTTATATAAGTGTAAACCAAAAACGGAGGACACATTTATGAAAAGGAAAACAATATTGACAACGGTACTTGCGGGTGCGCTCGCGTTCGGATGCTTTGCGGCAGTAGGTTGCGGAGGAAATGATAACAAGGCAAACACAGAGAAAAACGACGGCGTGTTTGCTCTCAACAGTCAAGAAGAAGTTTACGCTTATTCTGCGGCTTCGGCGGCGTCGCTTGTCGGCAATTTAGGCGTTTCTACACAAGGCGGAACGAGTTATCTTTCGGATGTTACGATTACCGATCAGTCCAAGTATATCGACATTATAAACGACTATATCTCTCTTGCGGCAAACATGCTCGACACAAACGGCGGATTTACCGTTACCGAAAAAGTTTCCGACAACGGCGACTATGAATATAAAATGGAAATACAATGTAACGGCGTATTCGGCGAAAGCACCGAATACACGATGTATTACAACAAAACCATCAGCAGTGTAGAACATGAAGACGGCGAAACCGAAATCGAGTTTAACATCGACGGTATGATCGTTACCGAAAACGGAACGTTTACCGTAAAGGGTACTCACGAGGTGGAAGTTGACGAAAACGAAATGAAAATTGTCGTTACCGTAAGCGAAGGCAACTATATCGAAGTTAAGCAAGAACACGAAGAAGGCGAAATAAGTTATTCTTATGCGGTATATATCAACAACCAAAAAATCGAAGAAACTTCTTTCTCGCACGAATATGAAGACGGCGAATACGAAGTGGAAATCGAAATTATGAAAAACGGTCAAACGCAAGAATTTAAACTCAGCCAAAAAGAAGAAAAAGGCGTTAAATATATCGACGGCAAAGTAAAGATAGGTTTCGTTTATTTGGATTTCACTATTAAGGTAGGAACAAACGAAAACGGCGAAAAAGTATACGAGTATCAATTCAACGGAGTGAAGTACGAAAAGGATTGGAAGTTTTCCTCGAAAAACGACTAATTGACACTTTTACACACAACGGTTGCTGTAAACCGAATATTATATAATCGCTAAAAACAAAAGCAAGGCAGTTGCCTTGCTTTTGTTTTTGCAAAAATCGGTGTCGGTTTGGGGGTGTTTTTTGGAGAGAAAAAGTGGTTGGTTTGCTTTTGTTTTTTGTGTGGGAAAGCGGTAAATCGTTACTAATTTTCGGGTAGGAAAAGCGAGAGTTTACGGTTATTTAAAAAGAGAAGTTGGTTGCGTTTTTATTTTTTTTGTAAGAAAAAAAGAGATTTCGTGTTTATTTAAAAAGGGGAGAAGTCGATAGCATCTTTATTTTTTTTAGAAGGGGGAGAGCGTTTTTATTTCGCTTATTTGCGGCGTAAAATCAAGTATATATAAAATAAATGGCAAATGGTTTGTTTTTTATTTGACAAAAACGCAAAATAGAGATATACTTTATAAGTAAGAATTTCATATGCGCCATTAGCCCAACTGGATAGAGCGTCGGTCTACGGAACCGAAGGCTAGAGGTTCGAACCCCCTATGGCGCGCCAAAAAAAGAAGCAATTTTTCATTGCTTCTTTTTTTAATGTCGCGGCATAGGGGTAACCCCCTATACTACGCTGACGCTGCGTGGCGTTCGCGTGCTTGCGCCCGCTCGGCTGAGGGCGCGCTACAAAAGTTGTTTTTAAATTATTATGCTAAAAAAGTAAACAATTTTCATTGCTTCTTTTTTAATGTCGCGACATAGGGGGAACCCCCTATACTACGCTGACGCTGCGTGGCGTTCGCGTGCTTGTGCTTTAAATGAAATATAAAAATTTACGTTATTTCCATTTGCCGAAACGTATTTGTTTATCAAGGTCGGGAGTAGATTGTTCGAGTGTCGTTTCGTTCGTGTCGGCATAACCTATACCGATAAATGCCGGAATCATATACGTAGACGGAATATTTAACTTCTTTTTTACCAAATCGTGTTCTTCATCGAGAGGAATTCTCATTGAATAAGCAAGACCCTCTGCCGTCGTTGCCAAAAATATATTTTCTATCACGCACCAAATCGTTGCGAAAGGGTTTAATTTCGATACATATTCGCCGCTTAACGCCTTTGATTTAAACAGCGGAATAATTACGTAAGGCGCATTTTTTAACATTGTAAATTGTTTCGGCACTGCATAACCGTACATTTTTTGCCCGAGCGTTATAGGGTACGGGCGCGGCATATTGAAATATCGTTCGGCATTGAATTTGTCGGCGGTTTTTTTTGCGTAGTCAAAGGCGTATTCTTTTTCTTCATCTGTTCTTAATATAATAAATTGCCAATTTCGATTATGATTCCAAGTCGGTGCTTTATTTCCTGCTTCTAAAATTCTTTTTATAATTTCAAAATCGACTTCTTTGTCTAAAAATTCTCGAGTCGTTCTGCGTTTATTAATTGCTTCGTAAAATTCCATATTTAACTCCTAATAGTTATTTCATTAAATTATTTTGTTTTGCGGTGGTTTTAAAAGTCAGTTGTACCATTGTTATCATTAAAATCACGAAAAGCAAAAGATAATACGGCATAATCGAAAAACCTATCGCGCTTGCAATTACTCCGAAAAGCGGCGGCATAAAAGTAGAACCGACGTATGCGCTCGCCATTTGTATGCCGATAATCGCGCCCGAGTTTTCCGCTCCGAAATTGTACGGGGTAGAGTGAATTATGCACGGATAAATCGGCGCACAGCCAAAACCTATCAAAAGGAACGCCGCAACCGCGATTTTATAAGAATTTATCGGCAAACACAATATAATAATGCCGCAAATCAAAATTCCCGTGCCGACGCTTATCGTTTTTCTGTCTCCCCATTTGTCGGTAATAAACCCGCTTAAAAATCTTCCCGCGGTGATACCGATATAAAAAAGAGATGCAAAAGTTGCCGCTTGACCCGAAGAAATTTTCTTCACTTCGACGAAATAAGTGCTCGCCCATTGCATAGCCGTCGCTTCCGCCGCACAGTACGCCGAAAACCCGATTAAAAGAAAGGGCACGCCTTTAATTTTAAGCGCGTCTACAATTCCGACCCGTTTTTTATCTTCTTCCGCAGTCGATTCGTTGACTTTCCAAACGGGCAGAGTGACAAGCAGCAACATAGCAATTGCAAGTTGAATAAAACCGACTATTCTATATCCGTCGTTCCACTTCAAATTACTCAACGCATAACCCATTATAAACGGACTCGCTATAGTTCCGACGCCCCAAAAACAGTGCAACCAACTCATATGTTTGGCTTTGTAGTGCAGTGCAACGTAATTATTTAGCGCGGCGTCAATTGCTCCCGCCCCCAAACCGTAAGGCACGGCAAAAACTATCAGCATCCAAAATTTACTCGGAAACGAAAAACCGAACAAGGCGATTACCGTCAAAAAAACGCTCGCCACGGTGACTATTCTCGTGCCGAATTTTCTCGTGAGTTTGTCCGAAAGCAGACTCGAAATTATAGTGCCGCCCGAAATAACCATAGACACAATGCCCATATAAGAAATTTTCACTCCGAGTTCGGCGTGCATAACCGGCCAGCCCGAACCGAGAAGAGAGTCGGGCAGTCCCAAACTTATAAAAGCGACGTAAATAAGCGCGAGTAAAAATGAATACATATTTTTCTCCGAGTTGCCGCATTTACTGCACACGTATTGCGTAAAAACGGCATAATTTTTCTTCTTTTTAGTAAAAAACGGTTGCGTTTTTGCGTGGATTTTTTGCGCGGATATAGATATATTTACGCGTTTATGTATCGCCATTATAATTGTCGATAAAAACGCAATATAGCCATAACAATTGTATATTAACTGTGCTGTTTAGTCAATAAAAAACGTTTAAAAGTTGTATTTTCTTTTTAATTTACCGCAAAAAACATAGCGATTTACTGTGGTGAAAATGCAATAATTTTTGCGGTGCGAAATTATAGTAATTTACCTTTGTAAAACGCAATTTTGCACTACAAAATAAAGTATCTATGACAACTTTCCGCTTAAAACCCGACGCGAGCAATATTTACAGCGCAATTTTTTACAAAAAACGCACAATGTGACAATTTTGTGATAACATCATTGACAATTATTACCTATGTATGATAATATATATATAAATTGGAAACTTGCTTGCAAGGGTTTACAGTTTATATATATTACAATTTGAGTAGCAAGGGAAATTTTCAATTTACCTTGCGGTTTGCGTAAGCAAACGTAAAATTTAGAAAAGATAAATTTTACAAACGAAAATTATAATATATAAAATAAAATCCTTTTTGTTTTGTAAACTTGTTTGCAATGTTTTGCGTATATAAAATCAAAAATTACGGGAAATCGATTACAAATTTTTCATTAATGGAAAGGAAAAGGTTAAACTTTATCTAATAAATTTAATAAAATTTTGATAGGAGAAAGGAAAGTTATGTTAAACAAATTTTTAGCACTTATTTTAAGTCTTTGTTTAGTGATTGCGTGCGGTTTGTTTATGGCGAGTTGCGGCGGCGGAAGCGATTCCGATACCGACACTGCCGTTAGCGACACCGATAGCAGCACCGACACAGATTCAAGCACGGACAGCAGTACCGATTCGGACAGCGACGCTCCCGTCGATTTCGACACTCGTAAAACTCAAACGGCTGAAAGTATCGACACTACGTGGCAAAGTCTTTTAAGGTATTATCCCGAACTTGCTACTTCCGAAAATTACGTTGCTCAATACAATGCGCTTAAACTTGCCGTTGCTAACGTAACCACCGAAGAACAATTAAACCAAATCGTAGAGCAATTTCAAACAGTTGTGCAAACAGTGCGCGATAATTTGCAGTTAGATTTTAACGCATACAAACAAGACGCGTTAGAGTATGCAAACAAGTATTGGAACGAACTTCTCACTCGATATCCCGACGCGGCTAACAATGCCGAATACACCAAACGTCGCGATGAGGCTTTTGAAAAAATCAACGCCGCAGACAACGAAAAAGATTTAGAAACTGCGATGAACGTACTTTATAATCTCGTAACTGAAATCTCGAATTATTACGAAAATCAAGGCGGTCAAGATAACCCCGACGACCTTGCTAAGGCCAAAGAGGAAATGACGACGGGTCTTCAAAACGAGTGGGAAAACCTTTGCAAACTTTATCCCGACCTTAAATCGTCTGTTTATGCCAAGACTTATGCGGATATGCTTAATACTGTTGAAGAAGCAACCACCGTTAACGAATTAAGCGGAATATGGGAGCAGTTTTACGACCTTATTAAAGATATTAATCAAAACTTAACCCCCGATGCAGACGAATACAAAAAGTTGGCAAAAGACAATATTCAAAACGAATGGGCAAATTTGATTAATAGGTTTGCCGACCTTTCTAACGACGAAGAATTAAAATCGCGTTATGAAACTATTTTAAACTCGTTTACAAACGCCAATACTGTAGAAGACGTAGACGAGATTTTGAAGTCTTATAGTTCACTTTTAAATGATATTTACGAAAAATACGAAGGTGGTCAAGAAACGCCCGATATCACAGAAGAGCAAAAGCAAGACCTTATTAATCATTTAGAAACCGAGTGGAATAGACTCGCTTCGTTATCCGAAGAAGTAACGAAAAAATATTTTGAAAGGTATAATGCTTTGCTTAACAGAGCGCAAAACGTAACGACGTCTGCCGAAATAAACAATATTCAAAACGAGTTTAAAAACTTAATGAGCGATATTGAAAAAGATTTCGGCGAAGATATGACCAATTATAGAGAACAAGTTAAATCTGACATAGAAAATAGATGGCAAGATTTAAAAAGTCAATATAATTTCCTCGAACAAAACGCCGATTTTACAAGTCGTTACGACGGAATAATGTCTGCATTGGAAAATGCTTCCGATAGAAACGATATAAATACTGCGTTAAGCGACTTTGAAACGCTTGCTCAAGATGTAGCGGATTATTATTCTCAACCTACCGTTGAGGGCACTATTCAACTTTTCGTATCGGTGCTTGCTGAAAGAGTTAGTGACTTTAAAAACACGTATGAAGATAAAATAACTCAAGAAATCGAAGATGAAATCAGTAGGTTGTATACCAATTTCTATAATTCGGCAACGGTTGAAGACGTGTATACAAATAAAGACGCATTGCTTAATTATTTAAGTAAAAAGGAAAAAGAGTTTGATGCTCAAGAAGATCAAGCCGAACTCAACAGTCTCAAAGGACAATTGCAAACTACGTTATATGAAAAGGTTGAAGCAATTGGACAAGAATATTCTTATTTCGTTTCAGGAGAGACTTTTACAGAAATAACAAATAAGCAAACCGAAATAGTTTCTTTAATCGAAAGTGCGACGACTAAGGCGGAACTTGAAGAAATCAGAAGTAAAATCAATAATGAGGTTCTTCCTTACGTAAAAGGAATTTACTTAAATGCGGCAATAAGAGCCTTTAAACAAAACATACTTAACAATTGGGATTTGTATTCGTCAACCGCGTCCGGATACGAGCAGTTGAAAAATCAACTTCTTGATGCGGTAGAATTGTGCAAAGATTCTGAAGATATAAACACGTTCTATAATTATTGTTATGAACAATTTTGTTCTGCATTGCAAAATCCCGACGATATGCTTAGTTGGAATGCGTCTTACTGTAATTTAACGGCGTTTTATATTTCTTTATTCGACTATCGCTTAATCGATGCTGCTTGCAAAAACATGGAAATCGAAAGCGATTTAGAGACGTATATAAAATCTTCTGAAACAATAAAGCAAGCCGATGAAAGATTTGCCGAGTTTATCGACGCACTTGAATCCGTAAAGGATAATGTTTATGCTGAAAAAGCAGAATTAAACGTTGATCTCAATATGTCAAAGAAACTCGGCGTTACTTCCGACGAGTTAATTGCAGAAATTATTTCTAAAGTAAAAGTTATCGGAACTTACAGTGACGGAAGCACGAAAGAATTTTCGTTGACTGCCGATATGATAAGTACCGTTAACGTAGACTTTACCAAAATAGGTAATTATAGAATTATTATCACTTTTAAAAACGAAGATTTTAATAATTGGTTTAACGTGTACGTTATGCTTGTGCCGAATATGGAAAACGCCACGGTTGTAGGAACGTATGAATCTACGGGTTATTTTGCGCAAGATATCGATATGGGCGGCAACGCTACTATGACTTTATATAGCAACGGTTTTCTTTCATTTAGCGACTGCTACAACGGATATTTCCCTTATACCGATAACGGCGATTATATCGAAGTAGAATTCGGCGAATATGCAAACTGCAGCGTCGGTTTGTTTACTCTCAACAAAACCGATAATACTTTCGATTATTATTATCCCGCAGGCGACCTTATTGTAGCGTTTATCGCTTATAGAACAGAATTTACACTTAAATACATTTGGATATATGGCGATTACACAACTGCCGGCAAATATATTGCGATTTGTAATTTCGGCATGGCGACAAATGAAGACGGTCATTATATCGGTTGGTCTACATATTGCATGCTCGATATGGAAAACAAAAAGTTCTCTTCCGTTTGGTTAAATAATGAAAAAGTCGGTGACGAGAGCGGAACTGTGTTTACTTGGGAAGAAAACGGTTCTGATTTTGACCTTGTCGAAGATTTAACCGATGCTAAAGCGGAGGCTAAAAAACAAATTAAAGAAAAGTGGGATGAATTAGTCCAAAAAGGTTATGACGTAAGTTATTGGGAGTATACGTCCGAGGATTATGACAATTATAAGGACAGAATCGAAATGGCTATGTATCGTGACGAAATCAAAAGTATACTCGAGTCTTTTGATAGCACTGTAATGCAAATTAAAAATAATTGGTATTCGTCCGCAATTCTTGATTTTGAGACCGGATCGTTTAGTGTAAAAGTTGGTAGCGATATAGAGACTTTTATTAATAAATATATTGTAGGTAAAACGTTTATTGCAAAATTAGAAAACAGTATGAACGGTAAAACCATTACGATAACGAGAGATATGGTAACGTATAACGGCAGCACGGATTATAGCGGAATGATAGAAATTTTTATTAATTACTATGACGAATTGTATCAAAGTTCTGCGCCGAGTATGTGGATACAAGTGCAAGTTTATTCTGAAATGTAAGACTTATTTCTATTATTAAAATGCGGGCTTTAAATTAGTTGGTTTTGCTTTTACAAAATAAAATCTTGTATTAAAATTAACAAGATAAAATCTTGCGTTTAAATTAAAATTTGCAAGCCCCGCCGCATATGCGGCGGGGCTAAATTTATGCCGTAAAAGTAATTGAGTGTCGGCATACCGTGCAAGTAATTGCCGTATCATTATATTGTGAAAGTGGTTGCAGATTTGTTTGTCGGCTTTAAAGGGCATTTGCGTTTATCGGGGGTATTGACAAAAAACGATTAATCGTGTATGATAGTTGTGTTGTCGTTTAATAATTGACTAAATAATAGACTTATTATCGGTTTAACGATAGGTTTAATTTTAGAGTGAAAAATTGTTTTTAAGCGGCGCGTGGAAAAACTAAAAAGTCGTTTTTACGCAATACGTTAAGCGTAAAAATGGCAAAACGGAGCAAAAAATGAAGAAAACGGCGTTTATATTTACGTTTATAGTTATATGTTTGTTTACGGGACTTTTCGTATGGTTTGGCGTAAAGTGTGTGAAAGACTATAAGTATTACGACGTGAGTTATGACGATTTAATTTACGAAGAATTGACTTTTAAAGATTACGAAAGCGTAAGAATGTATAAAAGCGGACCTGAATATTTGTTTTATTTTCAAGAGTACGACAAGCCTTTTGTAGTCACGAGCATTACTAAAAGCAAATTAAATTTAAACGAATTGGACAATATATCTGCGGGTACGGTGTTAAAAATTTATTACCGTAAAGCCTCGTTAAAGCGTTCCGACTATGAAGTGTGCGAAATAAAAACTAATTCGTCCACCGTTTTGAGTTTAAAAGGCTATATAAAAGCAAACAAAAACAACGAAATGATCGGCATGATAATTTGCCCGATATTGGCACTTTGCGGCATTTTCCTCATTGTTTGTTTTATTAACCCCAAGACAAGATGGATGTTTTTTAACGCCCGCCAAAACCGCTCAAATTGCGATTATTGATTAAGTTGTTTACCAATTTAACAGCATACGTATTGCGTGAAAACGGCAAAATGCGGCGTAACGTTCAACATATATAAGGCACAATGTTCATAAATTAAGGAGAAAAAATGGTTGTCGATAAAAATAAGACAATAGAATATTACAAAACTTACGTTCCGTGCAATTGCGCCGACTGCAGAAATTATATCGCGCAAATCGAGGACAAGTTTCCGCATATATGCGAGTATTTGCGTTCTTTGGGGGTAGACCCGTTAAAACCGTTTGAACTTGCTTCCGTTCCCGCCGAAGACGAAAACAAAATCTCGTATTTAGTTTGTATGTACGTCGTGTTTGGTGAATGTCAAGACGAAATTATTACTACAATTGACGGCTTGAATTTAGGGTTAAGCAAGGGTAATCACCCGTCAACCGGCATTTCCGAAAAACATTTTGTGCTTGACTTCGGCCCGATAACCATGGATAAACTAAACTATGTTTACGGCGATAAAGCGTCGTTTGAAGACAAGGTTAAATCGATTAATCTCGTTATCGACAAATACGACCCCATGCAGTTGCTCCCAATGTGCCCCGCCGACGAATATTCGCTCGAGGCAAACGAGATCGCAAAAAGGTTGGAAAACGCAAACGCGGTTGATATAAAAGAGCAAATTAAAGATGTTTTTTATAAAATGTTCTCCGTCGAACTTTCGGACGGCTTATGCAAGAAAATGGCGAAAGATATAGAAATCAAGTTGAATTTTTTATCTATGATTTCCGATAGTAAATTTCAAGAAAATCCCGAATTGAAAAACCTTGAAAAAACAGCCGACGGAATAAAACTGACCGTTCACGACGGATTTATAGTCACGGCAGAATTGTCGCATAGCGGCTTGTGCAAAACGTTTATCAACGGCAAATTTTTTTACGATATAGAAGAGCAAGATTTTGAAGGGTCGCTTAAAGAGTTTGTGACCGACGGCAGCGTGGTTTACGTGCAGTATAATAAAAAGAGAAAAAATATTTTCGCTTCAAATAAGTATTTTTCGACCGTCAAAAGAGACAAGTTTGTCATCGATAAATTTGTAAAAGACAAAAACGTCGAGTGTATTTTCGACAATAAAGAAGTGTTGTACAGAAAATCGCCTATGTTGCCGTGCAGATGTTGCGGCAATTTGACGATTAGCATGCGCGGATATTTTGAAATTTGCCCCGTGTGTTATTGGGAAGATGATGAAGAGCAATTTAGCGACCCCGACTACGAGGGCGGCGCAAACGGAATTTCTTTGAAACAAGCAAAAAAGAATTATGCCGAGTTCGGCGCGTCGGAAAAGCGGTTTAGTGCATGCGTGCGCAAACCTAAAAAAGACGAGTTGCCGACAACCGTTGAAAACTGAAATTGTCGCTTTAATAGCATACGTATTGCGTAAAAGCGGTAAAATAAATAAAAATATATGAGGGAAAAATGATTGATATTTTAAACAAGAAGGTAAGAAATCGGGACGGGAAAATTTATGTTATAGAAAGGCAAGACAACAACGATATAGACTTAAGCAACGGAAAAACTTATAATTATATCAGAATGTTTGAATCAAAAGCGTTTAGTTTGCTCGACGAAACTTTACAAGACATGGTGTCAAAAGACGTTGAAATGCTTATAAGGCAAGAGGAAATAAAGAAACGGAAAGAGGAAGAAAAAAGAAGCAAGAGAGAAGAGTGGGCAAAAGTAAAAAGAATATTAGACGGTCAATTGATAGGCAGAGATATTTCTTGTGAAAGGGGAACGGATTTATCTATATCCAAATGTTTTTATTATAAAAAGGAATACGGAACTAAGGCTTTGACTATTTATGAAAGCGGCATTGATAATTTAGGTTTTAATCCAAGCAAAAAATGCGATTTTGATTTACAGAAGTTGTTATATTCGCAAGACTGCACCAAAGAAAAATATTCCGTCTGGCTTTTGCCGTATTCAAACGTCAACGGTCAATCAAACGGTAAGTGGGTAAATTTAATCGAAGAAGACAAAGACAGAATTACTCAATATATTTTTGTTGACGACGGATACGTACATTCGCCAAACGAAAAAAGACTGACGTTTGTAAAACAAAAAAACGGAGAGTATGTCTTTTTAGGCGTATACTATTTAAAATATATTTTTAAAGATTATTTTGATGAAATAGAAAAAGATTACGGAAAGTGTTTCGCAAAGGAAATTTATTATTTACATAGCAAAAACTATCCCGAAGACGTTTTATAAGTCTAATTTAATCGCGAAAAGAAATAAAATTTAATTTGGCATTGTAAAACAAAACGATTAGCACTTTTAAATAAAAATACCCCGCAAGAATTTTATCTTACGGGGTCGATTTATAATTTTTAGTTTTTGTATCAATATATTGTTTGCGCAATATTATAGTTTCGGTCGCAATTCGGTCGCAAGCGGTAAAAATTATGTCTTTAAAATTTCCGTTCGCATATAATATAACGGAGGTATAATATGATAGAGCGCACTGACGATTGTTTTGACGGACTTATAGACCACGGGGCGCAGCCGTATGTGGAAAACATGCTTAAAGCGACCATGAACAACGATTGTTTTCGCACTACTTTGTGGACGGGCGAACATTTGCAAACCACTATAATGAAAATAGAATCGGGCGACGATATAGGACTTGAAGTCCATGCCGAAGTTGACCAATTTATAATGATAATTTGCGGAGTCGGGGTGGTTACTTTCGGCGAGTCGCGCGACGTAATTACAAAAAAAATGCCCGTAAAAACGGGTTTCGGAATATTTATCCCCGCGGGCACATGGCACAATGTGATAAATTGCGGCGTGGGCGCGTTGAAATTGTTTTCCGTTTACGCCCCGCCCGAGCATTTGCACGGCACGGTTCACCCCACTAAAGCGATAGCCAAAAAGGAAGAAGGATAAAAGGTTTTATTAAACACGAACACTTATAATAATTTAATTAAACACGAATATTTTAAGTAAAGCGTAGGTAAATTTTGTTTTGCCTCGCTTTATTTTTTTTGCCATAAAAACGGAAATTTCAATTTGCGCCGTAATTAAGTTGCAATTTAGTGACGTCAAACGGTTTAAAACGTATGCGCCCGACTGAAAAATAAAAATTTGACGGGATAAAAGCCGTTTTTGTTTTACAAAAATGTGCCGACAAAGGCATAAATTTGTATTCGTTAGACTAAAAAAACAAAAATTTGACGGAGCAAAATTTGTATATGTTTGACTATAAAGCGCAAAAAACGAGAGATTTGCCCTTAATCGTTGAAATATACGCAAAAATGTGGTATTATAATTAAATAAAAGGAGACTGTTATGGTACTTGCTGACGGCGAAAGAATTGAAGAACTCGGCATAGACGATTTAAAAATTTTGCAGAGCGACAAATTATATAAATTCACCTCTGATTCGGTTTTGCTTTCAAAATTTGCTTCAAGCAAAAAGAATGACAAAGTTGCCGATTTTTGTTCGGGTTGCGGCATCGTAGGCATGCATTATTACGCGCTTCATCAAGACTTAAACAGCGTGACTTTTTTTGAAATTCAAAAAGAACTTTGCGATTTAAACAAAAAATCGATAGAAATAAACGGGCTTTCGGGCAAAATGACGGCTGTAAATTGCCGCTTGCAAGACATCGGCAAAGAATATGACGGAAAATTTACTTTAATTTTATGCAACCCGCCTTATAAAAAACTTAATAGCGGAGAAAAGCCGCCCGAGGGGCATATTGCCATGTGCAGACACGAAATTACGGTCACGCAAGAGGAAATTATCTCTATCGCGGCGAAAAAACTCGCTTACGGCGGAAGATTTTGCATGTGCCAACGCACCGAAAGGTTTGTTGACGCCGTTTGCACGATGAGAGAAAACAAACTAAATCCCGTCAAAATTCAATTTGTTTCGGCTGGCAAAGACGATAAAATTTATTTGTTTTTAATCGAGGCGGTCAAGCAAGTCAGCCCGCAAATAAAAATATTGCCCACAATTAAAAATTGATATTTTCGGTAAAACCGTTTGGAAAAATTGCCGATTTTATACCGTTTTATTTGCAGATTATATATCGATTTTATTTGCCTATGACAATAGACTACTAAATTAAGGAGAAAATATGCTGTATTTCGTAAGCACCCCGATAGGAAATCTTAAAGATATCACATTGCGCGCGTTAGAAACTTTGAAAAACGCCGACGTCATTGCGTGCGAAGACACGAGACATTCGCTTAGGCTTTTAAACGCGTACGACATCAAAAAGCCGCTCGTAAGTTATCACAAATTCAACGAGAGAGAATCGGGCGAAAAAATAATTTCGCTTTTAAAAGAAGGCAAAGAGGTCGCCGTCATTTCCGACGCCGGCACGCCGATAGTTTCAGACCCGGGCAACGTGCTTTGCAAAATGCTCATTGAAGAGGGGATTTCTTACACGGTAATTCCCGGAGCAAACGCTTTATTGCCCGCGCTTATTTTGTCCGGTCTCGATGCGTCGAGGTTTACTTTTGTCGGCTTTTTGCCCGAAAAAAAGAAAGACAGAGAAAATATTTTGCAAAAGGCTGCGGCGAGCGAGTGTACAATGATATTTTACTGCGCTCCGCACGACCTTAAAAAGACGCTTTCGGTGCTGTTTGAAAATTTAGGAAAGCGCAAGGCTGTGGCGGTGAGGGAGATTACCAAAATTTACGAAGAACGAATAGAGTTTGCCCTCGGCGACGAAATTTCACTTCCAGACAAGGGCGAATACGTGATTTGCGTAGAGGGTAAAGCGGTGCAAAACGACCTTGTAAATTTATCCCCAAAAGAGCATATCAAGGCGTATATAGACGGCGGAATGAGTAAAAACGAGGCTATAAAACAAGCCGCTAAAGATAGGGGTGTAAGCAAATCGGAAATGTATAAATACACTTTAAACGATTAAGTTTTGTCATTTTTACAGCGCACGTATTGCGTAAAATTGACATATTTTGCGAAAAATAGGCAACTTGTTTATCGCAAAACGGCTAAAATACTCAAGTGCCGACCTTAATAAAAATTTAAAACGGCAAAAATATTGCAAAAAAATAAAGGTGTACGTTGTGCGGCAAAATAATGTAATAAAAAGCGGTAAAATATTGTAAGAATAAAAATTATGTGCCGTGCGGTAAATTATACAAAAGGATAAAGTAAACATCGCACGACAAATACTATAAAATAAACAAAAAAAGGCGGGGAAAATCCCCGCCTAAAAACTTTTTACGAGTCGTTTTCGGACTCGTTTTTTTTGTATTCGGACAAAATATCCGCCATAAGCGAAACGAGTATTTTTTCTTCGTCCGGATTTAAAGAGTTTTTTCTGCAGTCGGCAATTATTTTTTCGATTTCGGTCTCGATAGAGACTTTATCTTTGCCGACCAATTTGAGTATTTTTTTGACTGCGCTCGGCACTTTTTCTGCGTCGGTAATAAGCAAAAGTATGCCTCTGATTTGAAAAGCCAAATCTTTTTTTTCGGGGCAAATCGTGCTTAAAATTACCGTTGCGATACCGCCGCAAGTTATGCCGAGGTTAAAGCAGTCTTCAAATGCCACGGCGTCTTTTGTAAGTAGACTGTAAATGAAATAGAAAAGAATACCCGAAAAATACGTTGCGTAATTTTTTACTCTTTCCGAAAAAACCGAGGGGTGTTTGCCGAGTATATACACCACGACGCACACCGCAAAACTCGGAATTAAAAAGTCTTTGCCGCATCTTTTAAGATATCCCATAAGTTGAAATTCGTTCATTTCATACTCCTTTCAAAAAGGAGAGAAAATCAATCTTCAGGCGCAATATCTTTTATCTTTCTACTTAATCTCACGTAAAAATTGTTTATAGAATATTTATAGACCGTATTACTCCCTCCTTTTTGCTTTTTCCCAAACGCCGATTAAAGTATAAACCTTAAAAACAAATAATCAAGGTTTTACCGACAGCAAAACTAAAAGTTTTTTAAAAAAGGAGCGATAACGTGTTTTTAAAAATAGTCGGCGCACGCTTGATTGGTCTTTCGCCGCTACCATGCATAACAAAACCTTTTGTTCGTGCCGCTCACGCAACGACTATACCAAACGTAATGAAGAAAAGCGAAACCGCAACAGCAACACCGCACCAAACGAAAACGCAAGCGAACAAGCCGACGGCAAGTGTTAAAATTTATCGGCGGCATTAAAATTTTTATTGACAGTCTTTTTTAAAAATTCTCGCCACGATAACGGTCAAATCGTCTTTGGCGTAACCGCCCGAAAGCCTTATCGCTTCTTCCATAATCGAGTCGGCGGTTTTTTGAGGGTTTAACGAGGGGTGGTCGTGAATAAAAGTGAGCATATCAGTAGAAGAAGTAAACGCGTCCGAAACGCCGTCGCTAAACATAATTATACTGCAAGACCCGTCGAAATCGACGTTGCATTTTTTCGTTTCGACGTCATCTAAAATGCCCAGCGGCAACGACGAGCCGTCGATTATTTTTATTCCTTCGTCTTGAATAAAAAAGCCGTAAGGCGCGCCCGTCTTTATAAAAGTCGCTCTGCCTTTATATAAATCAACCGTCACCATATCGAGTGCGATAAACTCCTCGTCGTTTGAAAAAGAGAGCAGTTTGTTTACTACGGGCAACACTACTTCGCTTTCAAGTCCCGCCTTATAAAGCGTTTCGATAAGGTTGATCGCAATAGCCGAATTGCCGTGCGCCTTGACTCCCGTACCCATGCCGTCGTTGATGGCGATAAGGAATTTTCCCTCGTCGATTTTTATGATAGAGTGGGTGTCTCCGCTACAATTATTGTCATCTTTGGGCATAGCGTTTACTCCGAAAACGGTATCGTACGCGGGCGACGGCTTTAAAGTTACGCAAATAAGTTCAGCCGAAAAATACAATTTTCTCACGATAGTAAGAGACTTTCCCGTCGCTTTTTCGATAAGTTGAGTAAATATCGGCAGCGTAAATATTTTTTCATCGAGCATGATTTCGATTTGAAAATCGTCGTCGCCGTATACGAGAATTTCGCTCACGTAAAAGCCGTTTTCTGTCAGCACTTTTTCTATTTTGGCTTTAAGTTTGTCGTTAAAACGAATGGGTTGGCTCATCTCGAAAGCGATGTTTTTAAGGGCTTCGGACAGTCCTTCCGATTGAAGAGAAATAAGTTCTCTGCCCACGTTTACATCGGATAGTTTCATTAAAGTTTCTTTATACGAAGAAATGTGTTTATTCAGTTCGTAAAGCATGCCGTTTGTGTAAGCACAGTTTTCCGCAAATTCTTTTGGTATATCCACAAGCGACAGTTTACCTTTGGCGATGCCTATCGAAATAAGGCGGAAGAGGGTATCGTCTTGCGGGAAATTTTTTTTGGAACATTTAGAGTAAAGCGTGCAGTCGGTGCAAACGTTTGTCTTTACGTCGTAAACGATAGAATTTTTTATGCTGTCTTCGTCTGGTGCGACCGATTGCATTTCGTAAAGACTGTTTTGAATTTCCTTAAACGCGCCCGAAATTTCATAAAGTTTGCTCGAAACGCTCATTCGATTGCGGTTGATAGCCGCCCGCACGAGTTGGCGTTTTTTAAACAGATACAACCTATCGCCCATAGATTTAAGCGCGCTTTCGGGGGTGAATACGAAAATCGCCACGGGTACGAGCGTGTAAATAAGCGAAACGTAAGTATAATTTATTCCGCTTATCCAACTTATCGCAAAGTCGATAAATATCGTCAATGCCGCCGCCAAAAGTTTTGAAATGTTTACGGAGTATAGCGCGCAAACCGCAATTACAGCCATGCACCCGACGGGCAAAAACGAACGACTATAAACCGCCAAAGGTAGCGACAGAACAATGCTTCCCGTCACGCAAGCCGCCCCGCCGACCACCGAAGAATAGAGTATAAACAAAACTAAAATCGACTTCCAAACGTCCGTTGAGGTGAGGTTAGTTACGCCTATTCCCGTCACTACGACGAAGGTGCATACGCATAAAAGTTCGGAATCGGTGGTTTTGTAAGAGAATTTGTTTACGAACAAAACCCGCACCGCTTGCAGTGAAATAAGACTTATCAGTAGTGTCAAAAAAACGCAAATAAAGTTGTAAGTTTGTGGGTATTTATACACCGAAAGCGCGAGAGAAATAAGTATGTAAAGCACGATTTCAAACTTGGGTTTTCTATTGAATTTGTCGTATAAGGAGAATACGGTTGCTGTAAACGCGGCAGGAAACAGCGATAAAAGCACGTGATTAAAGTTGAAAAATATGCAGTTTGACGATATAAAAGCCAGCGCGCACAAAATCGGCGAAAAGCCGTTGTACATAAGCCCTATTATCACCGCCGTATCGACGGGAATTTGCGTGGGTAGGCAAAACCTAAACGTAAGGCACAACAAATTGCAAATCAAAAATAATCCCACGTCTTTATAATCGAGTTTTTTAAACATAAAAAAATAACCGCCTTATAGATTAAGTAAATTAATTAAATTTACTTTATAAAGCAGTTATATCATACATATATGGTTTAATTTTGTGTGTTTGTGTTTTTTTAAGACGAATAACGTCGAAAAACCGTTTTGTTTCCAAAGGCCGTTTTGTCTCAAGCCCTTTAAACGTTTTTATATGTTTTTGCGATTTATTGTCTTGCACCGCTTGAAACGGTTTGGGTGCTTGCGGATTTTTATATTATTTCGCTCGCAAAGTTTGAAATGATTTGATAGAGTTGCTCGCGATTTCCGCTTTTATTTCGCCATAAGCCGATTAAAAGGGTTTGGCGTTTCGCTTGCGGATTTTTAATATCATTTCGAGCCGTTTGAAATAATTTGGTATACTTGTTTGTGGGTTTTTACCTCGTAAGTGACGGGCAGTGAAAGGTCGTTTGCTTTTCCCGACGGGTTAAACCAGCACGTGTCCACGCCGAAATTTATTCCGCCCAGCATATCGCACCTCAAAGAATCGCCCACGACAATAGCGTCTTTTTTGTCAAAACCGCTTATTTTTTTCGCGCAGTATTCAAAATATCCTTCGGATGGTTTTCTCGCACCTATTTCGTCGGAGATAAACACGTCTTCAAAAAATTTGTTTAAGTGCGCCTCTTTAAGTCTTTTTCTCTGCGTTTCGATTATTCCGTTAGTGATTAAAAACATTCGTTTGCCGCTAAAATAAAGCGAGTTTAAAAGTTTTCTCGCTCCGTACAGCATATCGTGACCTTCGCTCAATTTCACGCGGTAAATATCGTTGGCTGTTTTGGGGTCGGCTTTGTCACCGAACAGTTTAAAAATTTTTTCAAAGCGGCTGATTAAAAGCGGGGTGTTGTCGCCGGAAGTCCGTTCGATAAGTCCCCAAATTTCGTCGTTGATTTTTTTATATTCGGTCAATTTTTCTTCGGAACAAGTCAAATTCAGTTCCGCATAGGTCGAAAAAATCGCCTTTCTTTCGCTTTTTGAAAAATCGAATAAAGTGTTGTCTGCGTCCAACAAAACAATGTTGTAGCCCATTTATACTCCTTTTTACTCCTTTGGCGCAAAGTCGTTTGCCGCCGTTTCGCGATTTAAGGCGTACAATTTAAGCCTTTCGCGCTTGTCGGCGTATAAACAGTATAAAGCATTTACGAGTAAAAATCAACGACATTTAAAGTTTAAATCACTTTTTTGATTTTAAAATTTATTTTATATAAAGCCGAAGAAAGCACTTCGTCTTTATACTTTTGGTACAAACGAGGGTATCTTTGGTAAAGTTCATTTTTAAGTCCGAACAAGTCTATGTTTTCCGAAATTGCTTTTTCGACGAGTTTTGCCGTTTCTTGTTCGAGATAAGTTTTTACGGATAATAAAAGAGCGTCGCTTGCGGTGTCGGTGTCTTTTGATGTTTCGGGGTGCTTGTTTCCCGTCACGTCAACTATTTTCAGTTTAACCGTTGCGCCGAGGGTGTAGGTGAATTTTCCGTCGTTATATTTAAGTCCTTTTTTTATCGAATCGCTTTTTACCCTAAACAAATAAATTTCGTCTTTAAATTCCTTTTCCAAAAACGCAAGGTCGGTGTCGTCTCGGCAAAGTTGCAAAACGAGCGACTCGGTGTGCGTGAGAACAGACACTACTTTTCCGTCTAAAAACACCGCCGAATTGGTCGCGTCGTAAATTACGTTGCCGTTGCCGCTTTTTTCTTCGCCCGAACTTTCGCCTTGCTCGTCGTTTTCGCCGCCCGAACTGCTTGAAGAATTGCTTTTGCTGTCGTCTTCGCGGCTTTGCATTTCCTTGACTATGGGCAAAACGGACACTTGTGAAAACGAAGAAGTTTCTTTTGCGAAATCCTTTATATCGTTAGTGAGTATAACGTCGGTTTTTTCGGTGTTTTTCACAAGAATTTTCAAGAGGGCGAAAGAAGTTACCGAGTCGAGCGGGGTTTTTGAAGTGAGCAGTTGTTTTGCCGTGTTTTCCGAAACGACCATAATTGCCGAGTCCAAAAGTTTTGTCGAACGCATCGTGTAATCTATTATGTCTTTCACTCCGTTTTCCGCTGTTTTATTGCCTATCACCACAATATTGCAAAACGAAAGTTTGGGATACCAGCCCGTGCGCGCGCCTATTTCCGAAATGGCTTTGGCGATGGTTTTTCCCTTTGCGCTTATTACCGAGTCTATATTTTCCGAAGTGGTGGTAGAGGCTTGCGGTATGGCGATTTGCGCCGTCACGTCGTATTCGCCTTGATTATAATCTATGCCGAGCGCAACGACTATTGCGGTTTTTTCTATGTCGTGCAGAGTAAAGTCGTTTGAAAAATAGTTTATAGTAAAAAATAAAACTATAATCAGCACGATTTTATATATCAATTTGTTTTTCATTTTTCCTCCTTAAAGTGAAAGCGAGCGGTTTCAAATTTTTAAAAATTTTACCTTTTTCGGTCGAGAGAGTGCGTTGTTTCGGGTGAAATTTTGCCTTTTTGTAGAGTAGAATTTTGCGTTTTGTCGAGACTTAAAGTTGTGCCGTTGAGTCTTAAAAACTTTTTTGTCAAGCCTCGGCGGTGTCTGTTTTGCCGTTTGTTGAAACAGATTTATAGAGCGGTAAAATGACGATTATAGGCAATACGTATCCTGTAAAAAAGACAATATGCCATAAATATTTATACAAAAACGCCATATATACGTTTAGTTTGTTGTCCATAAAAATTATTACCAAAGCGAGCAATAAATTTATAATCAAAGGGGATATATATTTGCTTTTTAAAGACAAACCTTTTTTAAGGCAGTCGCTTGCAATGATTATGGGTATACTTATTGCAAACACGTTGACGAATATTATTATAAGATAAGCAAATTGATCAAACCTTAAAATGTTTGAATTTATTACGCCGTACTTGCTCATTTGGGTGGCGGCGTAAAGTTTTACGGGAGCGATAAACGAAAATACCGAGTAAAACATTGCTATAAAAATCGCAGTTATGCTCGACGAAACCAAGGTTGATACCACGGCTTTGGTTGTTGCGCCTTTTTTCTCGACATAATCGCTTATAAACAGCAAATACAAGCCGTCGTCAAACCAAAAGAGCGTGTGTTTTATGGCGGTTGAATAATTTGAAATCGGTCGGTTGAATAGGGGGAGCAAATCTTCCCACTTGCATTGCGTAAACGTCAGCGCGAATATGAATATTAAACTGCTTATAGATAAAACGCAGAGTATTGCGGAGCATTTAAAAAACGATTTTATGCCCGACACGCACGCGTAAAACGAAAAGATGAAAAATGGCACGAAAATCAATATGCTGGGCGCGGTGTCGTATAAATTGGCTTGCAGATTAAGCGCGTTTTCACAACAGAATAAAAACGATTTCAAAATGAAATAAATTGCGTACCACAAGTAAAAAAATCTAAAAATCACTTTGCCGTACTTTTGCTCTATTGCGTTTTCAAGCGGTTGCTGTCTATACAAATTTGCCAACATTACAGCATACGTAAGCAGTAAATCGCACAAAAGAAGCGAAATCGCGCTCACTAAACACCCTTCGCTCGAGTACTTTGCAAGTATCGACGGCATAGTGATAGTTTTTACCACGGGAAAGAAAGCAAGTATAAAAAACACGATATTGCTACTTTTCAGTTTGCGTTGAGTCATCGTCGTTCTCCTTTAATTTAAGTCGTTTATTATTGTTGCCGCGCGCAAAAGATTTTGGTCTATATTGCATTTCGCTTACGGGTTTTAAGGTGAGTCCGTCTTTTAAATCTTCTTTGACAAGCGGAGCATAGGGTGCAAGCAGCGGCGCAAAAGAAAGCGTTTGCGACGACACGTATATAAACAAAAACGCGGTGCATAAAAGTATTCCGTACGCGCCTATCGAGCCCGCTATTATTAAAAAGATAATGCGTATTATGGACACGGTTTCAAGTTGTTCGGGCACGGTGTATATACAAATGCCCGACAGAGCCATTATCATAATCGCGGGCGTAGACACGATACCCGCGTTTACCGCCGTTTCGCCGAGAACGAGCGCGCCCACGATAGACACCGCCATGCCCACGTACTTGGGCATACGTATGCTCGCTTCGTTTAAAATTTCGAAAATAAGCAGAGTAAAAAACATTTCATAACTCGGCGATAAGGGTATGCCTTTAATGCTGTTAACGATGGTCAATAGAAAATTTAATGGTATAAATTGCAGATGAAACAGTTGCGCCGCCACGAAAAACGCGGGCAAAAGCACTGCTATAAATAAAGACAAAACCCTTAATATCCTTATAAAGTTAGCGCGGAAAACCGAAATATAATAATCTTCGGGCGTTTGGAAGTCTTCTATAATAAGGTAAGGAAGGGTAATGGCGATAGGACTGCCGTCCACGAGAATACCTATTCTTCCTTCAAGCATTTTGGCGACCATAATGTCGGGTTTTTCAGTCGTGCCCGTGTGCTTGAAAAGCGATTTTCCGTCGTCGCTTATAAATTTGCTTATATACGAACTGTCGGGTATGCCGTCGATATCTATCGCTTGTATTCTTTTCTTGACTTTTTCGATTAACTCTTTATTGGCGAGCGACGAAATATACACCACGCTCACAGTGGTTTTCGTGTATTTGCCCACTTGCAAATTTTCCACGCAAAAATCGTTTGATTTTATTCTTTTACGAAGCAGTGACAAATTCGTCTTTAAATTTTCAATAAAACCCTCTCTCGGTCCTTTAAGTATGGCGGAGGTGGGCGGCTCTGTAAGCGAACGCGACTCGTATTTTTTTATGTCAACGCACAAGGCTTTTTCGTTTTTGCCTATAAAAATTATCGCGTAGCCCTCGGTGAGCATTTGCGTGCACTCGTCAAACGTGCTTGCGATTTTTACCGACGGAAGAGAAATTTTTTCGGCAATTTTTTCAATGCTTGTAGTTTTGCCCAGCGTCTCGAGCGGGGTAATCACAAATTGGCTTAACGACGACTTATCTATTATATTGTCTATATACACGGCAAAACATTTAGTCGTTGACATCGTAAAATCGAAAAATACGATATCGTCGCTTGTGTAAATTTTTTTAGCCGTTTCTTTATTTTGCTGTAGGCTTTTTTTAATTTCCATACGATGTAGTATTTTACAATTATAAAAAAATATGCCTTATTTTTGCCTTGAACACACTGCCGAATACACCGCGATTTACTCTTTGTCGTGGCGAAAAAACTTTGCAAAAAATTTTCAAATAATTTGTAAATAAAATTATATAAAACGCTTGACAAAGTTAAAACACGGTGCTATAATACGGGCGAAAAATAAGGAGGCGTACAAATGAGTAAATCGGTGTACAGTCTGGTTTTGGGCGACGAAGTGGTTGCCGGAATAGACAGAATAGCATATGAAAGGGGAATGAGTAGGTCCGCGCTTATAAACGAAGTTTTGGCGGAATACGCTCAATGCGAGATACCCGAAAAAAGGTTTTCGGACATTTTCGGCGAAATGAGCAAATTAATCGCAAGCAGCGATTATTTAAGGTTTTTCGACAGACCCTCGCAAAACGTCGCGACCGTAAAGAGTATGCTCGTATATAGGTACAACCCCACGATTAAATACTCGGTAGAACTTTTCCCCGAAGGCAAATACTTCGGCGAACTTAAAATAAGCATGCGTACGCAAAACGCTCAACTTATTTCGTTTATGCAAGAATTTTTCAAGTATTTAAACAAATTGGAAAGCGTATACTTGCATAGAGAAGTAAAAACCTCTATATCCGGCGGAAAATTCGTGCGAAAACTTCATTATCCCGAGGGCGCGTCCTCAAGCGAAAGTTTGGCTCAAGCGGCGGCGGAATATATAAAGTTTTTGGATAGACTTATAAACGTTTATTTTTCAAAACTCGGCGAAAAAGATTTGGATAAAATTATCGAAGAGGAATATTTAAAAGGATATAAAAACACAAACAAAATTTAATTAAACGCCGAAATCGGCGACGATGCGCTATGTTAAACGGTCGGCAACGTGCTAAATTGCGGCGGCTGTGCCGAATGCAAACGAAAGCAATGCATCGAACGTAAACGGAGACGCGTTCACCGAAAACGGCGATAATCAATGAAAAAATAACAAACACAAAGTGCGTTAAAGATAAAATAACAAAAACGGAGGCGATGATTTATGAACATGCAAAAATTAACGCAAAAAAGTATCGAAGCGGTAAACGCCGCACAAAAGACGGCAAAGGAATACGGCAACACCGAAATAGGTCAAGAGCATTTGTTGTACGCTTTGTTAAACGATGCGGACGGGCTTATTTGTCAACTGCTCGAAAAGGACGGTAAGGACGTCGAAAGATTAAAAACCGACGTTATTAATCGCATAGAAAAAATGCCTCGCGCAAGCGGAAACGGAGGTCAATATCTCACTTCCGATTTAAACGACGCGTTTGACGACGCGCAGTCTCAAGCGGACAATATGAAAGACGATTACGTGTCTGTAGAGCATTTGTTTTTAGGTTTAATCAATAAGGCAAATTCTTTTGTAAAAGACACGTTTAGAGCATACGGTATCAGTAAAGACGGCTTTTTAAAGGCCCTTGTAGCCGTAAGAGGTAATCAAAGAGTAACCGGCGACAACCCCGAATCCACTTACGACGTACTCAATAAATACGGCGTAGATTTGGTTGAAAGAGCTAAAAAACAAAAACTCGACCCCGTCATCGGTAGGGACGACGAAATTCGTAATACTATAATGATTTTGTCGAGAAAGACGAAAAACAACCCCGTGCTTATAGGTGAGGCGGGCGTCGGTAAAACGGCTATTGTCGAAGGACTTGCCATAAGAATAGCAAAGGGCGACGTTCCGCAATCTTTAAAGGACAGAAAATTGTTCTCTTTGGATATCGGTTCGCTCGTTGCGGGCGCAAAATTCAGAGGCGAATTTGAAGAGAGGTTAAAAGCCGTACTCAACGAAGTCAAGAAAAGCGAAGGCAAAATTATATTGTTCGTCGATGAATTGCATCTTATTGTCGGCGCGGGCAAAACAGACGGCGCAATGGACGCGGGCAACTTGTTAAAGCCCATGCTTGCAAGGGGCGAACTCCACTGTATCGGCGCGACTACGCTTGACGAATACAGACAATATATCGAAAAAGATCCCGCTTTGGAAAGAAGATTCCAGCCCGTTATGGTAAACGAGCCTACTGTAGAGGACACGATATCCATTTTGCGTGGTCTTAAAGACAGATACGAAGTCTTCCACGGCGTAAAAATTCAAGACAACGCCTTGATCGCCGCGGCTACGCTTTCGGACAGATATATCACGGATAGGTTTTTACCCGATAAGGCGATCGACCTTGTGGACGAGGCGTGCGCGATGATAAAAACCGAAATGGATTCTATGCCCAGCGAGATGGACGACATAGCAAGAAAGATAATGCAACTTGAAATCGAACAAGCCGCTCTTAAAAAAGAAGAGGACGAATTATCTCGTTCGCACCTTCAAGAAATCGAGAAGGAATTGTCAAATTACCGCAATACGTATGACGCAATGAAGGCAAAATGGCAAAAAGAAAAGGACGAAATAGGCAAAGTCCAAAAGTTGAGAGAGCAACTTGACGAAGTTAATTTGCAAATCGAAAAAGCGGAAAGAGAATACGACCTTAATAAGGCTGCCGAACTCAAATACGGCAAAAAGCCTCAACTTTTAAAACAGATAGAAGAGGCTGAAAAAGATAAAGTCAAATCCGACAACGTGCTTCTTCACGACAGAGTGACCGAAGAGGAAATCTCTAAAATAGTCGCTCGTTGGACGGGCATACCCGTAAGCAAACTTATGGAAAGCGAAAAGCAAAAACTTTTAAATCTTTCGTCGGTTCTCCATGAAAGAGTTATCGGTCAAGACGAAGCCGTGGACAAGGTGGCGGAGGCTATTCTTCGTTCGCGTGCGGGTATTCAAGACCCCAAGAGACCTATCGGCAGTTTCATGTTTTTAGGTCCTACGGGCGTAGGTAAAACCGAACTTGCAAAGACTTTGGCGGAAAAACTCTTCGACGACGAGAAAAACCTTATTCGTATCGATATGACGGAGTACATGGAAAAATTCAGTGTGTCTCGTCTTATAGGTGCTCCTCCGGGGTACGTCGGATATGAAGAGGGTGGTCAACTTACCGAAGCGGTAAGAAGAAAACCTTATTCGGTTGTACTTTTCGACGAAATCGAAAAAGCGCATCCAGACGTGTTCAACATTTTGTTGCAAGTGCTTGACGACGGCAGAATTACCGATTCGCAAGGCAGAACGGTAGATTTTAAAAACACGGTAATTATTTTGACGTCGAATATCGGCTCGGATATAATCCTTGACGGTATAGACGCTGACGGCAATATCTCGCAAGAGGCAAAATCTCAAGTTTCCGCGCTTTTAAAACAACATTTCCGTCCCGAGTTTTTAAACAGACTCGACGAAATAATCACCTTTAAGCCTTTGACCAAGAAGCAAACGTTTGCCATCGTTGACCTTATGATAAAAGGCGTCGGCAGTATGCTTAAAGACAAGAGACTCAACCTTGTCGTTACCGAAAAAGCAAAAGAATACATCGTTGACAACGGTTACGACCCCGTTTATGGCGCAAGACCGTTGCGTAGATTTATTCAACACTCTGTCGAAACTTTGCTTGCTAAATTCATTTTGCAAGGCGAGTGCAAAGAGGGCGATACGCTCACTATCGACGTAAAAGACGGCAATCTTTGCATTAAAAACGCTTAATAAGCATAATTTTATATCGACAAACGGCGCAATAATGCGTTAAAAAAACTTAAAAACCGCCGTTTGGGTATTAATAAAAAATTAGGGGTATGTACTTTTGGTGCATATCCCTTTTTTATTGCTTTTTTAAAGCGGTTTGGTGGTTTTTTACTGTAAGGTTTTTATTGTAGTTTTTATTTCCGTTGAGAATTTTTATGATAATTTTTTACGACTTAAAATCGCTTATTATTAAAATAACTCAAGGTATTGATTTTAAAGGCAGAGAATGTTATAATATTTTCAAGAAACCGAATTTACGGAGAAAAATATATGATTTTTTGTTTTTCCGGCACGGGCAACAGCCGATATATCGCAAGAAAAATTGCCGAGGGAATAAGCGATGAAATTTTAGATTTAAACGCAAGCATAAAAGCGCAAGATAATTCGGCTGTAAATACGGGGCGAAACGTGATAGTCGTCACTCCGACGTATGCTTGGCGTATTCCGCGAATTGTGAGCGATTGGCTTTTAAAAACCGAATTTATTAAAGCGGAGAGAATTTGGTTTGTAATGGACTGCGGCGGCGAAATAGGAAACGCCGCGAAATATAATCGCAAAATAGCAGAGCAAAAGGGCTTAAAATATATGGGCACTGCGCAAATCGTTATGCCCGAAAATTATATCGCCATGTTTAACGCTCCGACGGTTGATAAGGCAAAAATAATCGTTGAAAAAGCGCAGCCGTTTATCGACGATGCGATTACGCGCATAAAAGAAGAGCAAGTTTTCAGCGCACCGAGAAATAATTTATACGACCGATTTATGAGTGGTCCGATAAACCCTGTATTTTATCGGTTTTGCGTAAAAGCCACTGCCTTTAAGGCGAAAGAAGAGTGCGTCGGTTGCGGGTTATGCGTAAAAAAATGCCCTTTAAACAACATTAGGCTAAACGACGGCAAACCCGTGTGGGGTAAAAATTGCACTCATTGCATGGCTTGCATTTGTTATTGCCCCGCAAAAGCCATCGAATACGGAAAAAAGAGCATAGGAAAACCGCGGTATCATTTTGAAGAATTAATGCCGCCAAAAGATTAAGCCTTTTTACCGAGAAATGAAACGAAACGGAAAAATATATAAAGGTATTGACTTTTTCGATTAATCGTTTTATTATATCGATAGTTGAATTGTATAATTGCGGCGGGCAAAGAATATATATAATTTGGTATATAATCGGGATAATCCGGTATATAATCGGGCAGTTTTGCAATATTAAAAGCGTAAAATCGTGGTTGAAAGAGTAGCGGTTTTAAGTCGTAAAATTTTATTGGCGCACTCGTTTAGTTTGTGTTTTTCGCTTTAAAAAGGGTAAAAATTCGTTTAAACGGCGATTAAATCGTCAAAAATTTAATGATTGCAAACGACAATCAAAGGAGATAAAATGTTTGACAACAGTGTTTTGCGTGCAAACGCAAGAAAACAATTAGGCAACGAAATATTCGGCAAAACTTGGCTTATGATGGCACTTGCGTGTTTTATTTTTTCGGCGGTTCAAGGGCTCGCCACTGCTACCGTCGCCGGCAGTATTATAGTTTTAGGTCCGCTATCATACGGTTTTAGCCGCATGCTTGTAAAACTTGTTTGCGGAAAAACGGAGATAGATTTTGCGGATTTTGTCACGGGTTTTACCGAAAACTTTACGCAGTCGTTACTTCTCGGGCTATTGTCGAGTTTGTTCATCTTTTTGTGGTCGTTGCTTTTTGTAATCCCGGGGATAATAAAAAGTTATTCTTATTCGATGAGTTTTTTCATTCAACAGCAGTCGGCAAACAAAGATTGGCAATATTGTCTCGACAAAAGCAAAGAATTGATGGAAGGCAAAAAAATGCAACTTTTCCTTTTGGATTTAAGTTTTTTAGGATGGTATATTTTGGGTGCGTTGTGTTTAGGTGTTGGCATGTTGTTCGTCATTCCTTATCATCAAATGGCAAGGGCAAATTTCTATATGAACCTTGTAGCCGACAAAGCGATATAATTTAAGTTTTTTAAAAATTAAAACAACTGATATTTTATCTTAAATGCACGGCGTTTTGCTTTGATTGTTTAAGCATAAATCTCGGAGAAATTATCGGGTTTACAACAAACGGTTGCTGTAAAGAAGGAAAAACACCGTTTGTTTGACTGATTTAATGTGTCGTTATAGAAGTTAAAAACGATATTTTATACCGTTTAACAAAAATGTTTTATTAAAGAGAAACGAAACAAAAAATACACTAAAGTCTGCATTTGCTTAATCGGTATGCGGGCTTTTTGTATTTTTAAAGCCCGCGTATAAGAATGTTGAAATTTGACGTCGGCGATAGCGGCGATTGATAAAAAGTTAATCGTAAAAAAATAACGGCTGTGTTTTGAATTGAGTAAAGAAGCGGAGTGTTTTTTCACAAAAAAAACAGCCGCAAAAGCGACTGTTAAAATTTGTATTTACGCAAATATTTATGCATTTGTTTACAATAAAAAATAGACTTACGTAAACAAGCGACGTAAATTTTAAACGCGGTATTTAGTTGTATAAACGATGCGTTTTCGCATAAAAATTGCGTTTTTTACTTTGTCTTATGCTTCTTTGCAGAAAATAAACGCTTGATAAGTTTCGTCTCTGAATTTAAATTTGCCAACGTTTCTCTTTACCGAAAAAGGAGTTGCGGAAACAAATTCCCATCCTGCGGCTGCTTCTTGATTGATTACGTCGAAATAATTTTCGATGGCAGTAGTAGCGTTTGAATTTTTGCTTATTACCACAGAATATGAAACAGGAACAACTTTATAAACTTTCATAAAAAACCTCCCATATGCCCGAATAATGTGTTCAGTTGTTATTATAACACAATAAAATCAACTTGAAAAGAGGAAAAAGCAAAATAATTTATTTATTTTTATGTTTTTTTTGATTTTTGCCTATTTTTAGACAAAAACGACTTAAAAAACGAAAAAAATAATATTAAAACAAGTTTTGTAAAAGCCAACTATTGACAAACATTTTATAAAATGATAGAATATTACACGTTGACAAAAAGCAATTTTATGCAACGTTTGACAAAGTGACGCGCTTAATTTTTTTAAATTTGTCGCACAGCGTTTTACAAAACGATATGGCTGAATTTTTAAAATTTTCAGTCGATTTTAAAAAATTTTTCATTAAAAACAAATAAATGCTTCCTTAGTTAAATGGATATAACAGTCCCCTCCTAAGGGTTTGCTATTCCTTATATGAGCCCTTGAAAACGGGGCAAAACTATGCGATAACCGCTTAAAAGCGTGCGTTTTGGCGATACGGCAGACGGCTAAAATAAAATTTGGTGACCTAAATGGTTGCCACGGCGAAAAAAGTTCGCCAAAGAGGGTATTGCTATATCCTGTAAAATTTAATATATCTTTCCGTAGTTAAATGGATATAACGGCGCCCTCCTAAGGCGCAATTTCGGGTTCGACTCCCGGCGGGAAGACCAAAATTTAAGGCTACATTAATCAATGTGGTCTTAATTTTTCTCAGGAGTTATTTATGAAACAAGAATCTAAAAGACACCACTATATCCCTCAATTTATTTTGCGAAATTTCCAAGACGAAAACTCGCAGGTATCATACTGGGATATTGAAAACAGTAAACTAGAAAAACGCAATACTAGAAGCGTGTTTATGAACATGAATATGTATCGTGATGAAATAAACCACCAGGACAACCCAACTAGTATAGAAAGTACTCTTGCTGTTTTTGAACAAGAAATTGCGGAACTTATAAAGGGGAAATTTTTAACCAGTAACGAAGTTGTAATTACCCGTGAGGAACTTGAAAAGTTAAGAATTTTCTTATCTCTACTGTCTTTTCGTTCTAATTCTAGAATGGAACAATATCGTAATAAAAATTTTAACGCAAGCACTCGTAAAATTCTAGATAACTACTCGCCTGAAGGGTTTGAAGATCTATGGAAACGCGAAGTTGAAGAACTGGCAAAATGTCGTTCCTACGCAGACGTGGAATCAAGCGAAGTTGTTGACTCTATTATCAAAACCGATTTTTTTAACGACTTAAAAGGCATGTACATGACTCTTGTTGATGCACGTGGCGGAGAATTCCTTTTAACGGACATTTATCCAACTTTAGAAATTTTTCCCGTACAACCTGGTATAAATTTGCATATGCATTGCTTTTATCCATTATCGCCAACAAGAATGCTCATATTAAACCACGTTATGTTTAAGGGAGAAGTTAATAGTCCTTTGTTTGAACAAATCAAATCCTTCTCAAAAATATCTGGCGATATGATTATACCGCCTAAAAGCAAGCGTGCGATGGCGACGGCTTTTCTTCCTAGTGACACATACACCTATAGGGTGAGAAAAATTTACCAAGACGACGTTGAGTACATAAATGCCTTATTTCTCAACGAGGCTCGTGTAGGGGTTATGTTTAGGGATGAAGAACGCATTGCTGATTCAATCTACGCTTTTAATAGGCGTGGCGATATTAAACAAAACTATCACTTATTAGAAGACGAACTTTTTGAAGAAGAAAGCGAATAAATAAAACGACCGATTTCTCGGTCGTTTTTGCATTGTAGCGCATTGTTTATTCTTCCTTAAATTTGGTCAGCATTCGCAGGTGCGCTTGCCTGTAGTATTTGCGGAAGGTTGCCCACGGTAGCCTTGTATCCTGCGAGAAGGCGATTATCACACCTATCAGTTCGGATTTGTCTTTCGCATCAGTAATTGCCTTTTCATAATCCATTTTAATTCATACTGTTTGCTCCTTGTTTTTGGTAAACAAACAATACCGTAAACAGCAATCAAAGTCCAGCCTAACCCACCGAAAAAGCAAAGAAATACGACCGAAATTTCGGTCGCATTTTGCTTTTATTGTAATAATTCCGCTATTATTTTTTCATATTCTTCATCACCGAAAAGTAATCGGTCTTCAGTGTGTAAAGTCAAACTATTGTATTTTATTAATTTTTCGGCTACGATAAATAAACGTTCTAAATAAGCAAAACTCCTAATTATTAGGAATAATTTCAAACAATCGGTTGCTGTTACGTCACGCGTTATTATACCGTGTAATAGGATATTCGTTAAATGAGCTTCTCTATTATTTTGAGGCCAATCTTGAGGCTTTTTAATAGTTGAAATTTTCATGTTTTAGTCATTTTTTAAATAATTGTTATATTTTTTAAAATTTTTTATCTGTTTACAAGCGCTGCCACTAATACTTGCCAGGTCGGTTGTGGTATACAGTTTTACTAGTTTTTTGTCTTTTTTGATTTTTTCTTGCAATATCGGATTTATATAAAATTGCTCATCGTAGACAATCAGTGATACAAATAAAAAGTGTAATTTTTCTTCTTGGGTAAGCGCATTAAATTGCTCAACAATTGGTTTCACGAAATTTTGGTGTTTCCTTTCAATGTAAAACATAACGCGCGTTTTTCCATTGTGAGGAAGTATCATCAAATAAAAGTATTTTACCAAATCGGTTGTTGCAAAATCTTTGGGGTTGAAAAGCTGATTGCCGTTTAAATCGTACTGATAGGCAATAATTGTTTGCGTAGCAATACCGACTTCATAATCTAGAAGTTCGTTGTATAAAACATCAAAGGTAAAAGACGTAGATTTGCGCGATTTTTTCAAGTTGTTAACATATTGAAAATGTTCTTGAATATCAATTTCAAAGGCTGTAGGTAGCCCTAAATCATGTATTCTTTGTAGTTCTTCGTGGTATACAGCCTCTCTAAATTTTAGGGACTTAACCTTGCTGTAAATATGGGCTAAATGTGTTTTTAGCGCCATTTCGATTAAAACGCTGTTCTTTTTGTCGTTGGGCAATGTTTCAAAATTAAGAATAGCGTCAGGATTCTCATAATTTGAGAACTGCTTTTTATCGCAATCTCTACAAATTAGGCGGAACGTAAACGCATTTTTAACGCCCTTTTTTGTTTGAATAAAATCGCTTGTCTTATCAAATAACGATTGACCATAGCAAACCATACCTTTTTCGGCGATGCCTTTCAAAATAAATTGCGGTACGATATGTGAGTAGCATATAGGGGCCTCCTTTTTACCTCATAATACACAATGGTCTGGCTTTGATGCCTCTTCGACGATATTAAATAATTCAGCAACATCTTTTTTAAGTTGTATGTCTTTTTGTTTCATTTGAATCGGTTTTATAAATGTATATTGTACATCAGCCTGTCTTCACGACCGTTATCATATAAAAAGGCTTTTTGGTCGTAATTAAAGATGGGTTTTGCTTTATGTATTATACGGTGATGGTCAGGACAGACTATCATCACGTTTTTCGCGTCATTGTTGGCGGTGAGGGAGAAGGGTTGAATGTGATGCGCTTCACTTACGTCAACGCCATACATTTCAATTGCTCGTGCTCCACATATTTGGCAACGGAATTCATACAGTCCTTTAAGCGATTGTTGAATTTTAGGGTCGAATACGCGGTTCTTGGATTCTTTTATCGTCTTAATAATATGAGCCGTGCTGTCCTTGCCGTTTATTATTGCCTCTAATTCGTCTTCGGAGCACCCGTGGATAATTTTCCGCGCTTGCTGTCTTTCGTGCTCCTCAATGGTTATTACTTCGTTATCGGCTAAAATAGACTGAACAATTTTAGTTAACTCTTCAAAAGTGTAGTGTTTTAAGCCGTTGTGAAAGGTTTCAACTACTGCGTTAGGCATCCTTTTATTGAAACCAACGCGGTGGCTACCTGTTAATGGGTCAAACTCATCACGACGGAGCTTTAGGTAATGATTATCTTTGCCAAATTTTAAGGATAAATCGCTAAAGGCCTCGGTTAACGTAGAATAACCAAGCGCTTTCATTGCATCCCTATCAAATTTTGAAAAATAATACGCCAATATCGTGGCTTTTCTATTATTGTCGGTAAGCACAACCTTTCTCCTTAATTATTCGTGTTTTACTTGGATTTCGTTATAGTCATACCTGTTTTGTTTGTGACCAATAGTTTGGATTGTTTTCCAATATTTAAGCCAGTATTTCTTTTATAAGTTCAGTTTTTTTGACCAAACAACTGTTTCGCCATATATTCAATTACTTTTACGTTAACAGCATTCCCGAATTGTTTATAGGCTTGGTGGTCGTTAGGGTTACATATAAACGTGTCGGGGAAACTTTGTAGGCGAGCGGCCTCCCTGGGGGTAAGCCTACGTTTAACTGTACCAATAATCGGTATCTGAACCATTGCTACAAGAGCGGGGAATACGCTAGGTCTTTTTACGCGTACGCCACTTGGTCTAAACTGAATCAATGCATCCCAAACGGAAGAGCAATCTTTACCACATTGCCATTCGAATTTTTGTTCGGTCATGGTAAAGTCTTTTAAGTAATCCCATTTCTTAAGCCATTGGTCAATAAAGTCTTTATTGTTTAAGTAAAGCGCACGGCTTTTTCTAATAAATTCTTCTTTCCATTTTGGGTAGCCTAAACCTTCATACTGATAAGTTTTTCCAAATTCATCCGACCATATAGGAAAGCCTATTACTTTTTCTTTTATGCCTTTTATGAACTCATCCCAGCAGGTTAACACTTTCTCTTCGTGTTCGGTGATGTAGTATTTAGCGTCAACGGGGCCTTCTTCAATAATACCAGATTCCAAGAAGTTGATTTTATCTTTTTCTGTGTGTGGTAATTCAACCTTTATTTCTGTTACGCCAAGTGTTTCGTGAATACCTAGTATTACAACTCTTTCGCGTATTTGTGGAATGCCTAACTGGTGTGGACTAATAATTATAGGTTCTTCTGTAATGACATATCCTAGTTCTTTTAAACTATTTTTAATTACACGCCAAGTATTGCCGTTATCGTGCGCTGCCAGGTTTCTAACATTTTCAAGAATAAAGTAAGGCGTTTTGTGATACCTTAGTATTCTTATAATTTCAAAGAAAAGCGTACCACGCGTTTCATCCTCAAATCCCTTTTGATGGCCTGCTTTCGAAAATGCTTGACAAGGGAAGCCTGCACAAAGGATATCGTGTTTTGGAATCATCTCAGCAGCGACGTCACGGATGTTTATTCCGGAATCTATGTTATAATTTAACGTATATGTCTCAATCGCATATTTGTCTATTTCTGATGCAAATACGCATTCTCCACCTAAATTGCTTAACGCTTGGTGAAATCCTCCTATTCCTGAAAATAGATCTATAAATTTAAATTTGGTCATTATTACCTCCGCTACCAAAATAGCGTAAATATTTTTACAAGTCCAGAACTATTTATTTGTTTTAAATTTATAAATTTCAAGGTTAGGATTATTTACATCGATCATAACCTTGGCATTTCTAGCCGCGCCATTAGAATTTCTAAACGCCGATTGAAATTTGCCGCAATATTGAATTGTTTCGGCATTTACCCAAGCAAAAATAAGTTCGTCAAAAGAAAAAGAAATTTTTCTGCGTCTTGATGGTGCTTTACGTTCAACACGTTCTTTTTCGTATTTACTGATTCCACCTTTTAATTCGTCGTGCCACTTCTTAAAAGAACCGTCAGTGTCATAAATACTAACTCCGCTAGCAATGATAAAGCAAACTTGTCCATATTCGTCAATTGCACGCATAGTTTCGTCATAGCCATTTGTTGGAATCTTACCGCCATCATTTTTGACAGGGTCAATGCTGTGTGCTTTAAAATCCCAATTTATATCTCTAAAACCATCAAATTCTACTTTGCCATATTTTTTGCCTGGGCATTCCATAAAATTGTCTTTACCTAAAGTTTTTTCGCACATAAACTGAAAATAAAAACCAGGCCACTCCATTTGTTTCCAATGGTG
>CAKQKQ010000008.1 GCA_934249265.1 uncultured Clostridia bacterium
AGGCATACCTGCCGTAATCATCACTATGGCGGGCGTAATTTTGCCGCTCGGTCTGGGGTTTGTGGTTGCAACGCTCACAAACGGCGGCTTTGCCGCACTCAACAAAACGACTGCCCTTACGAATATTTTTTACGGAACGGTGCTTACCGCAACTTCGGTATCGATTACCGTCGCAACCCTTAAAGAACTCGGAGCACTCAATTCAAAAGTGGGCAACACGATAGTTTCCGCGGCAATTTTGGACGATATCATCGGCATAATAGTTTTGTCGTTCGTCGTATCGATGGGCGGCGGAAAGGGGGCTTCGCCTTTAATCGTTTTACTTAAAACAGTGTTGTTTTTCGTGGCGATTTTCGCATTCGGCTTTATAATCAGCAAGTTTTTCAAGTGGCTCGACGAAAAATATCCTCACCACAGAAGAATTCCTATTTTAAGCCTCGGCTTTTGTTTCCTCGTCGCTTATGCAAGCGAAAAAATCTTCGGAGTTGCCGATATTACGGGCGCGTATGCATTCGGACTTATTCTTGCAAACAACCCCGAAAGCAATTACATCGACCGCAAGGCTGATATAATAAGTTATATGTTCTTCTCTCCCGTGTTCTTTGCGAACGTGGGACTTACCACTAAATTTTCGGCAATGTCGCCCGACATAATATTATTCGGCGTGTTGTTTATTCTCGCGGGAATTGCGGGCAAATTTATCGGCTGCTCGTTGACGGCTAAAGCGTGCAAATACTCTACTATCGACTCCGTGCGTATAGGTCTCGGAATGATGGCGAGAGCGGAAGTCGCACTCGTCTGTGCGCAAAAAGGTTTCGACCTCGGCATTATCGACCCAGCCATTACGCCGTTTATTTTGATACTTATCATCGCGACGAGTTTTGTAACCCCCATACTTTTGAAGTTGTCGTATAAAAAGGAAAAACAGCCGCTGCCGCAACCAACCGATAAATAGATTTTCAACTGACGGCGGCATCGCAATAAACGACAAAATCACATTTGCAGCATATAATTCAATAAAAAAAATAACGGCGATATACCGATTGTACTCTTGCAGTCGATATATCGCCTTTTTTGCTATCTAATATTTGTAATTTGTCTGTTTTTGCCGTTTTTACATAATACGTATTTCGTAATCGCGACAAAATGAATAGATAAAACCTTTCAATTCTGTTTACCGTTTAATAATTTATCGGGCTAAAAATTCGGCTATATAGGGCATTATTGCAATATCTATACAACACCGTTTGTCATAGTAAACAATAACGTTTTAATCGCTATAATTACAAAGTTTTTCCCTTCGCTCTCTCTTGTCTTCTCTTCTCGGTTTCTTCCTTTGAAAAAACACAACCGCAATAATCTTGCCTATAAATGCCGTACTCGTTTGAAAGTTCGGTCGAACGTTTATATCCGTTGTTCTTTTTGAAATCGACGGGTAAATACTTTTGACCGAGTTGCTTTTCAATCGAAAACCCTATCTCGTTAAGCCACTGCGAATTTTTGTAAGGGCTAATCGAAAGCGTAGACGTAAAATAGTCAAAAACCATCTGTTTTGCAAGCGTCGCTGTCTCTTTTAGACGCAACGTATAGCATAAAAAGCACCTTTTGCCGCCTTCGGGCACGTCTTCAAGCCCCTTCGCCATATCGAAAAATTCTTGCGGATTATATCTACCCTCGATATATTTCACACTACCCTTATACACGTTGTCGAGATACTTTTGCTGTTCTTTTGCACGCAAAAAATACTCCTCTTGGTCGGTAATGTTCGGGTTGAAATAAAACACCGTCACGTCGAAATATTTTGTCAAATATTCAAGACAATAGGTCGAACACGGCGCGCAACAACTATGCAAAAGTAAAGTCGGTTTTTCGCCATTATTAAAATGCCTTTGCGCGATTTCGTCGCCCATTTTCATATAATTTATCATAATTTTGCCCTCAATTTACCCTCGCGGAAAAACTTTTAATATTTACTTATTGGTTTTCACCTTGCAACAAATCTTCACATGCGACAGACAGAACCTTGCCGATACCGTCGTGAATTACCACGTCGCAACGACTGTCGTATGACGTTTGCTGTTTGTTTATTATTGCCAACTTTCCGCTTACGTATCTCAAAAACCCCGCCGCGGGATAAACGTTTAAACTTGTGCCGACAACTATCACGAGGTCGGCGTTTTCACATGCGGAAATTGCCTTTATGATATTATCCTCGTCAAGCCCTTCTTCGTACAAAACCACGTCGGGCTTGATAATTCCGCCGCAATTACAACGCGGCACGCCGTCGCCCTTTTTTAGTAAAATATCTTCAAGCGAATAAAATTTACCGCAAGTCATGCAATAATTTCTGTGTACGCTGCCGTGCAACTCTATCACGTTTTTACTGCCCGCCGCTTGATGAAGTCCGTCGATATTTTGCGTAATAACCGCTTTTACCTTGCCGACCTCTTCTAATTTAGCGATAATTTTATGCGCCGAGTTTGGCTTGACTTGAGTATTTATCATTTTATCGAAATAGTATTTGTAAAACTCTTTTGTCATCTTTACAAAGAACGTATGCGATAAAATTGTCTCCGGCGGGTATTTATACTGCTCGTTGTATAGTCCGTCGTCAGAGCGGAAATCCTTTAAGCCCGACTCGGTCGATACGCCCGCCCCACTGAAAAACACTATGTTGTTGCTTTTTTCTATAAGTTGTTTAAGTTTAATTATTCCCTCGTCCATACACACCCGATATTGCGATTTTTCCATTATGTATATAATACATTTATCGCGCAACTTTATAAATATATTGTACCACACAGCGCAAGTTTTAACAATAGTTTTTTTATTGTTGCAAAAAAATTGCGGGGCGCAATTGAGAACAATATAAATAATATAAAAACAGTGCGGCACAACAACATAAAAACGCCACAATACAGCATAAAACACGGCGGCGCATAGATACCTAAAACCGCTATACAATATAAAAAACAACACAACCACATAAAAAATAACACAATATAAAAAATGCGGGGCGCATCGTTGACTTTTTGTCACGGTTCGCCCCGCCTTTAATTTTTCAAATTTATGTTGCCACCGCTTGTCTCTCGCGTGCTTTCAGACAAAACCTCCGTTATATTAAATAAGATTTTTCAAAAGGCGTTTTCTCACGTCGTTTAAAACTTCGCAACCGATGTCGCGATTTTCTCTCGGTAAATTTATATCGAAAGTGTCGTAAATAATTCCGTCTTTAAGCACCGAAAACCTATCGCCCAAAAGCAACGCTTCGTCAATGTCGTGCGTCACGAAAACGACGGTTTTTTTGTCCTCTTGTAAAAGTTTGCACAGTTTTTCGATAAGCCTATATTTAAGACCTATATCGAGCGCGCCGAAAGGTTCGTCCATTATCAGTAGCGGTGCGGAATATAAAAACGCCCTACCCATCGACACCCTTTGCGCTTCGCCGCCCGATAGTTCGGTGGGTAAACATTTGGCTTTTCCCGTCAATTCGAGCATATCCAAAATTTTGTCGATTTTTTGCTTTCGAGTCTCTTTATTGTCAGTTTTACGCAATACGTATTCCATATTCGCGTACACCGACATCGTAGGAATAAGCCTTGGCGTTTGAAAAATATACGAAATTTCGCTCGGAATTTTCACCTCGCCCTCGCACTTGATTATGCCCGCCATGACGTTGAATAAGGTAGTTTTACCAAAGCCGCTGCCGCCGAGTATGCAAGTGATTTTACTCTCTTCAAACTCCGCGGAAAGCCCTTTTAGCACGGCTAAATTGCCGTAATTTTTATACACGTCTTTTACGTAATAACTCATCTTTTCACCGCCTTTTTCACGCAATATCTTATAAGCCTTAAAGCCCCTTCGAGCAAGCAACTTATAAGTATGGCAATTATGGTATAAGCGAAAAGCCGCCCCGTTTCGAGATTTATTTTTGCCGAATACATAAGCATACCCAGCGTCAAGCGCGTTTGCGCAATCGATTCGGCGGCTATCACGAGTTTTACGTTTAACCCGAGCACCGAAAGCACCCCGTCAAACATTTTTTCGCTTATCGTCGGCAAATAAAAGTACAATAGTTTGTCTCTTTTGCGCACTTTGTACACCAAAGACATTTCCACAAGGTCTTTATCGCAACTGCTCACCGCCGAATACACTTCGTTGTAAAGTAGCGGAAAGGACACTAAAAATGCGATGAATATGGGTCGCGATTCGTCTTTAAACCAAATAATCGCAAGCAAAATCACCGACATTGTGGGCACTACCCTCAATATCACGACTATTACGTATAAAAATTTATGCACCGTCTTTACAAGCCCCGCCAACGTGCCCACCACAAGAGCGAGCAAAAACGCCAACGTAAAACTTTCCGCCATGTGCCAAACGCTGTTTAACGCGCTTTGCAAAAACTTTTTATCCGAAAACGATTTTATTATTTCTTTCGCCGTCACGCTCGGCGACGGCAAAATTATTTCAGTGCCGATTCTGTTTGCTTCTATGCTCCACAGCCCCAATAAAATCAGCAAAGTAATTACGGGATAAAGAGAGTATAAAAGTCTCTTTTTCATTATTTTTCACCTTAAGTTTTATTAAACTTCTTGATAGTTGTATCCGTTTGTTTTGAGTATATATTTAAGCGTCAAATCGGGTGTTCCGCCCATGCCGATGTTGTAAATCGTTTTTCCTACAAGGTCGTCAAGGCTGTTTACTTCGGTCTTACTAACCATATACAAAACGCCGAAAATATTTACGCTTGCGAGTTTTACTTTCATGCCCTTATTGTAAAGTTTAGCGCATACGTTTGTCGGTAAAACGACAACATCGGACGTTCCGTTGGTAAGCGCACCAAGCACGAGGTCTGCCTTGGAAACTACATTTACAACAATATCATAACCGTAAATATTAGTGCCGTTGAGCGAAAGAACGGTAAGCGCGGGCGCGCCGTCGGGTACGGTAATAGTGAGCGTTCCTTTATTCTCGGTCGCTTCGTTTGTAGTTGTCGGCTCTTCACATTCCATATAGAAATCGTCTGCGGGAAGATTACCGCCGATAAACGTGCCGTCAAACTCTTTAATTACCGTGAAATACTTTTCTATGTCCGTTTTGATACTTAAAGAATCTTTGCTGTCGAGATTGCATCTTTCAATGGTTTGCTCAGTGAAATTAACTTGCAATGCGCTGCCGCAAGCGTTGAGTTTCGCCTTTACGTCGGCAACGTTTTCTAAAAGCCACGTTTTGTTGTTTTTAAGCGCAGTATACAATTCGTACATAAAGTTTTTGTCGTTTGCCAAATTACCTTTTACCAAAACGCCCGCTTGAGTGTAAAGACTGTCGCTTCCGCTTGCCTTTTTGTATTCGGCTTGCAAATCGAGTACGGACGTAGTGCCCGCTTTTGCGTTCGCCATAGTAGCAGCCGGTTCGCCTAAAACGCCGTATTCCGCGTCGCCTTTTACCAAAAGGGGTATAAGTTCGGACGAATCCGAAACGTATTTAAGGTAAACGGTTTTGTCGCCTTGCGCATTGTCGGGTAAACCGCAAGCGGTCATCGACACACAAAGCACTAAAAGCAAAATAAAGCCAATAATTTTTTTCATTTTTTTATTCCTCCGTTATATTAATATCGGTCAATGCCGATTTTACTTTTACGTTTTTAAGTTTTCCGAGTTTTCCCGTCAAAGCGGAAATTCTTTCGTTTGTTCCTTGCACGATTACGCTGATGACGTAAATGCCTTTTACCGTATTTGGTATGCCCATTCTTCCCAAAATCAATTCATTGTAAGCGGAAAGCAATTTTTGCACTTCTTCCGCAACCGAACGCTCTTTTTCGATTATTATACCTATAACGCCGATTTTCATTTTTTCCTCCTTTTATATCGAGGTTTTTACCGTCGATACGTTTATCAAATTATATTTACTCTATTTTCGCCGTTTTTATAATGGGGTGAAATTTTTAAAGGTGCAAATTTTTAAGCATATAAAAAACCGCCCCGAATTTTCAAGGCGGTAAAATGCTTACTTAAAAACGCGCTTAATTTGGCACGCTCCTAACGACGGGAAAATCCAATCGAAACGAAATAATAAACAAAAAAACCTACTCTCCGAAAATTCATCGATTCAGTATATTTTAATTAAAAACCTTGCAAATAGGTTTTCAACTATTTTTATTATATCCTTTAACCTTTATTTTTGTCAAGCGTTTAATCGATTGACATAATTTTTTATTTGGTCTACAATACTCGAGAGGTAAATTATGCTTGACATTTATTATTCGTACGTGAAAAAAGAACAATCAAAAGATTTAATTAAACACATTTTCAAAAAATATTACAATTTCGATTTCAACCAAGACGAAATCAGTCTCGGCAAAAACGGAAAACCTTATTTAAAAGGCGGCGAATATTTTTACAACCTTACTCACACCGACGGACTTGTTATGCTTGCCGTTTCGGATAAAGAAGTTGGCATAGACGCCGAAAAATTCCGCGACGACGATTTTTCTAAAGTCATTGAAAAATACGCGACCTCGGGCGAAAAGCAAAGAATTTTGACAAACAAAGATTTTTTGTGTCTATGGACTAAAAAAGAAAGTTTTGTAAAATACCTCGGCGGCAATGCGATCACCGACGCCAAAATGGCGACTTTCGAGCAAAACTATCCCGTTTTTAAAGGCGAAAAACAAGACGTAAACACCTTTTCTATCGGCTTAAACGAGCACGTCTTTTCGGTCACTTCGCCTTATAACGAATATGACAACTTCACTTTGATAATGTAACTTGTTTACCTAATCGCGGCGGTTTTGTTTTTGACGGCGGCAATTTTAAAACTTTAACAATTTAGTTTCAAGACTTAATAATGGCGGCTTTAACAACGCCAAATCGGGCGAAAATATCGCAAAAAGGACAATTTTACGCAATACGTATTATGTAAACGTGACAATTTTAAACGCAGCGTCTCATTTTAAGACGCTGCGTTTTTGCATATTTTTTAATTTTACGTATTTAAGTTTGGTCGCGTTGCCACCCCTTATGTGCCTTTCGGACAAGTTTTTACAAATCACTTTTCGCACGCTTTTATACAAGTCGAAGTCAAGATATTTCAGTTTTTCGGTCATATCGCTATGCACGGTGGACTTACCCACCCCGAAAACCGCCGACGCACCTCTTAAAGTATCGCCGCTTTTAATTATGTACTCCGCTTCTTTAAAAACTCTGCGTTTTATTTCGTCGCTATACAATTTTTTCCCTCTTTAATATATGTTATGAAAGAAAAAATCATATAATTACTTAATTACTCGTTTTTCGACAAATTAATGAAAATTAATCTATTGCCGTTTTAATATGACGGCGTCATTTTACAGTTTTCAGTGTCGCATTTAGATGCTTTGCTTTAAAAATTCGACACACGCACCGCATAAAGTGTTGCCTTAGCACCGCCCGTCAACTCTTTAAAAAGTCAGTCACGCCTTTACCGGATAAATATTTACCCAAAATCAAATTAAACCCGTTGAAAATCAAAGCAAGAGCGATAAAACTAAAGTAAGTGGCGGGCAAACCAAGTATTCCCGTAACCATAATAATGCACGCCAAAATTATACTAATCGGTATGAAAATAAACATTCCCGCAAGCACGCAAATCGTAGATGCCGCACCTCTTTTTATCACTTCTACTGCGCTTTGCCAATCGTAATTGTGCTTTTTAATGTTGACGAAAAGCCCGAACATCGCCGACGTAACGCAATAACTCACGCTCGCGATTATACACAAAATTATTTCGATGACGTTCATTTTTAACGCCACGCCGAACACCACGCACGACACAACGGTCGGCAAAACGGTAATAATTAAATTGAGTCTTATTTTCGCCTTAAACACCTCTTTCGGGTCGACGGGCAAACTTTTGATTATCCACACCGACTTACCCTCGATCGATATCGACGAACCGCAATAATAGCACATTCCCACGCACAATATAGGTATGAGCGGAATAAACGATTTTGCGTAATCAAGCATTGCGACAAGAGCCTTATAATCCTCTTCGCTTTGCGCCGTTTTGTCAATTTCGGAGACACCGTTTAACTTAATCGCGACAAGAACGGTCAAAATTACAAGCATAACCGCACCCATCGCGCTGTTTAAAACATACCCCGGAGTGTTTATCCATTTGCCGAATTCTCTCTTTAAAAGCACTTTGCCGCTTGTGGAAGATTTAACCTCGACAACTTTGCCGCCGCCCGATTTTTTATACATAATCGCGCGGTTGATTTTAGTGTAAAACTTGCTTATTAAAAACATATACAAGCAAAGTATCACTATCGACAAACCGGCGAAAATTAAAAATTTTATTACGTCAAACCTCACTATTCCGTTTGCGTATAAATCGGCAACGGGATATACGTTTGCAATTTTTGAGGCGATCGAAGTGATTATTTCGGCGTTGTCGCCCGACATCATAAACACAAACACAAAGTACGCCGCCATAAACACAAACGACAAAATCACACTCAACACGTTGCTCTTTTTAAATCTCGCGGCAAACACGGCAACCACAGTGCCGACCGCCAACCCGAGCGCAACGGGCAACGCGGGCGAAAGCAAAATTCCTACCGCCGTACGCAAATAAAACCCAATACCCGAACGCGACAACACTCCGTAAACGACGCTTACGGGTGCGACGAACAATATAAAATATACAAGATTTTCCAAGTATACATAAGTAAGTTTCGCCAAAACCACGTTTTTATTTTTTACGGGTAAAGCGCAAGTCGTTTCGTAATCGGCAAACCCGAATACAACGCCGTTTGCGTTTCTCAACGCTTGGAAAAACACGATAATCGAGGTGACCGCAACCATAATCGCGGGAGCGTATCTCTCTTCGCCCGTGTTTTTAAGGCTTTCAAAAAACATAAAACCGTATAACGCCGACATAAACGCGACGATGCAGCCGATTATGACGATGCCCGTTATAGACGCACCCAATTTTTTCTTTGCCGACTTATCTTTATTGTGCAAAGCCTTGTTTATGCCGAAAAGTCTCAACGATTCGGCTTTTAAAAGGGTAAAATATTCGTTCATTTTACCTCCGAGCCGTCAGCGACAAAATTATTTATCGGATTTGCGATTGAAATGTTTACACCCTCTTGTTCGAGGAAAATTTGTTCGAGAGACTTATCGCCGAGCACCTCTTCGGTTTTGCCCGAAACAATGAGTTTTCCGTCTTTGATTATCGCGATTTTGTTGCAAAGTTTTTGCGCCACGTCAAGCACGTGCGTGGAAAAGAAAATCGCCCCGCCCGCCTTGCAAATTTCGTACATTTCGCATTTAAGTACGTACGCCGCCTTGGGGTCGAGCCCAACGAACGGTTCGTCCATTATTATGATTTTCGGCTTATGTATAAGCGCGGAAATGATCGCAAGTTTTTGCTTCATTCCGTGCGAGTACGAAGAAATCAAATCGCCCAAGTTGCCGAGTATTTCAAAAGCCTCGGCGTATTTGTTTATGGAAAATTTCATCTCGTCTTGAGGAATTTTAAACACGTTGCCGATAAATTCAAGGTATTGCATACCCGTCATATAATCGTATAAATCGGGATTATCGGGAAGGTACGCAAACGTTTTTTTGCACTCGAGCGGCTCTTTTTTTATGGACTTGCCGTCGATATAAATATCCCCCTCTTCAAAATCGAGTATGCCGACAATACATTTAATCGTGGTCGATTTACCCGCTCCGTTGTGACCGATAAAGCCGTAAATATCTCCCCCGTCTACCTTTAAAGACAGCCCGTTTACCGCTACTTTTCCGCCCTTGTATACCTTTTTTAAATTGTTTATTTCGAGCATCTTACTCTCCTTTAATATGGTTGATATCAAAATGATATCATTTAATCGCCGTTTTGTCAACGATATATTAAAAATAAATTACTTTAAGATATATATTTTACATAATAGGCTATGCGGCATTTATGCCGACCGATTCGTTTATTATATGATTCAAATTTGCAAAAGCAAACGTTTTTCTTAAACTTTTTCTTGCGTTCACACTAAATTAGTCGTCTATTTTTTATTGATTTAACTAAAAAACTGTCAATTTTACGCAATACGTATTACATAAACGTGACAATTTACAACTTTACAACAATAAATTATTCGCCGATAACTTCAATGTAGCAAACGGCAAATTTCAGCGTTTTCTTTTGGTTGTTTTTTGCTTTTCCTCGCCGAAAGTTTCGTTTTTACCGAAAACGTAATACCCTATAATTTCGCCCATTACAAACGCTTGCGACATTAAATTTACCCAAAACAAAAACACTATAAAAAACGCAGCCGTGCCGTAAGTTTTTGTAAAATCGGCAAAATAATTGCAATAAAACGCAAACCCGACCGAAAAGATAGCCCAAAGCATAAGCGTGATTAAACTACCGCAAAAAACGTCGCTGATTTTTATTTTAAACGGGCAAACTACTTTATTAATAATTATAAGCGAAGCAAGCAAAATCGCCGAAATCGAAAGGTATAATATAACCGTTTGCAATACTGCAAATTTTCTTTTAAAGCCGCCGAAAATCAGCACGCCCAAAGTGCCCGCCAAAACGCACGCCACTATCGCAAACACGCAAAAAAGCGACAGCAAAACCGCAATTATTCTCGCCATAAAAGCCTTTTTGACGCGTTTTGCGCCGTAAATTATTTCGCCGCTTTTAAGTATATGGAAAAACATTTTCGACGAAGAATACAGCGTTGCGATTATAAAAGTGAGCGTAACCCTCTTTTCTCCCGACGACGCCGCGTTTAAAATATATTTAATCGACTCGTTTAATATACCGAAATTCACCCTATCGCGCACGTAAGACACGTCGATTTTTAAAAGTGACAAAAAATATACGCACAAATAAGCAAAAGGAATCGCCCCGAGCGCGCAAAAAAACGATATCGCACCCGCCAAAGTAGACGATTTTTTATCGGACAATAACTCGAATATGCGTTTAATCGATTTTACGGGTTTAACCTCGGCATAGTTTATCATATCGTATAAAGTTTGTGTATTTAATTTACTATTATTCCGTTCCGCTTTACGCAAACTTTTCGCAAAATTTTAAACATACCGCCACGAAAAACGCCACACGCAAACGCACCACAAACAGTATCAAACCCAATAAGACCATATAATCGTACTCAACAAAGTTTATTCCCCACCCGACAACTCAACCATACTTCTATCATTATTATATATTGCAAACATTTATCCACGCCACAAACGCCGCACGCAAACTCCCCATAAAACAACAAACACACTTCAAACAAACGCACTATATAAAAATACCACACGCCACAAACACTCCCTCAAAACCCACACACTCGCCGCAAACAAAACAACCCCTCAAACACACCACACCCACTCCACCACACCTCTCAAACACCATATAAAAACGGCTCTTGCAAAACCGCAAGAGCCGTCAAAATTTTTAGTTTTTATTTTCTACTATGTGAGTAAGAACGTTGCCGTGTAAATAGCACCGATAACCCAAGTAGGAACGCTGATTTCTTTTGCTTTTCCCGTGCAAATCATTACGAAGCAGTACACAAGAATACCCATACCGATACCCTTGCTGATGCTGTAACCAAGGCACATAACGATCAACGTGAAGAAAGCAACAATTGCTTCGATAGGATTAGTCCAATCGATTTTAGCAACGGAGTTCATCATAAGGATACCAACCCAAATAAGAGCGGAAGCCGTAGCGCATCTGGGTACTAATTCAGCGATAGGCGAAAGGAACATTGCAAGAATAAACATTACGCCCGTAACCAAAGCAGTGAAACCCGTTTTACCGCCGGCAGCAACACCCGCAGAAGATTCAACGAAAGTAGTAACTGTAGAAGTTCCAACAACTGCGCCTACGCAAGTTGCCACAGCGTCAGCCATCATGGACTTATTCATATTTAACGGAGTTCCGTTTTCGTCTAACAAGTTACCACGAGCGCATGCGCCGTACAAAGTTCCGATAGTATCGAACATATCGATCATGCAAAGTGAAAGCGCGGTAGTGATGATAAGAAGAACAAGTCCGCCCTTAGTTCCGCTGTAACCGGAGAAATTGAAACCATCGGTAAATACTTTACCTGCGCTTTGAGTTCCCCAATCTTTGAAAGCATTGAAGGGGTTAGACCACTTAATCGTTGCCAAAACGTCCGAAGCACCTACATATCCGCACAATTTAGCAATAACAACAGCAACATAGAACAAAACTGCAGAACTTAAAAGACCCCAAAGAATAGAACCTTTTACTTTTTTATGCTCTAATACAGCGATAATCAAAACGCCGACTATTGCAACTACAGCGGGAAGCGCGCCAACTATCGATCCGTTTTCAACGCCTACAAAACGAGTGTTTTTAGATAAAATATTGAAAGATGCGAATGTAACTAAAGTAGAACCGTCGTTTACGATTACGCCCGCTTGTTGGAAACCGATGAAAGCAATGAATAAGCCGATACCTACGCCGATCGCCTTTCTAACTGCTTCGGGAATAGCCGCAAAAATTTGTTTTCTTAAACCTGTTACCGTTAAAAGAATGAAGATAACGCCGTCGATAAGAGTGAACATCATACAGTTGGCATAAGTAAGACCCGTTCCGTTTAACATAAGAGTATAAACGATAAACGCATTGATACCCATACCCGACGCTTGTGCAAGAGGCATTTTAGCGAGGAACGCCATTAAAAGAGTACCTACGATTGCACCGATTGCCGTAGCGATATAAGCCGCGCCGTAAGAAATACCCATCCAACCTTCAGAGAACATGCCTGCGTTTACCATCAAAATGTAAACCATTGCCATAAAGGTAGTAATGCCCGCAATAACTTCCGTTTTTACGGTGCTGCCCATTTTCGTTACGCCGAAAAATTCGTCGAGTTTGCCGACTTTCTTTTCGGAAACGTTTTGATTGTTTTCCATGATAGAAACTCTCCTTTAAAAAATTTTTTTCTTTATTTATCGCGGCGTTGCGCCGAGATTTACTTAATTTATGCTTTATTACAGTTTTCTTTAAAAAACCGCTTTGGCTATAAAAAATAAAAAAACGCAGAATTTTTTTGCAATAGCAATAAAATTCTACGTTGAAAATCCCGTAAAAGCAAGAATTCAAACAATAGAGGTTCATTTGCGGTGAACCGTAGAAACGCGCAACCGTATTATGCGCATATATTGCCGACAAATTTAAATTACACATTGATTATAATTTGAATTTTCGGTTTTGTCAAACAAAAATTACGTGTAAAAAGAAATTTGTCGAAAAATTTTTTGTTTTAAATTTCACCCGCAGTTTTCTTTCTTTTTGCAAAAAAACGTAAATTACTTAATCGCGCTATCATTATTATATGCCGACGAATTACGGAAATTGCAAACGCCATATTTTCGCGTTTTTAATAAAAATTTAAAAACTTTTTATAAAAATTTGAAAACCCTTTACAAAATCCCTCTTGAATATATAATGCCACACTTTATGCGTTTTGTCAATATCAAAATCGTTTTTTATTTTTATATATAAATAAAAAATTTAACATACATAAATTAAAAATTTAGCGCGGCGACTATGAAATCATAGCCGCCGCGCATTATAAAAGTATTAAATTATAATTGTTTATCCGTCGTTTTTACCTTTAAAACAAGCAAAAACTGTCAATTTTACGCAATACGTATTTAGTAAAACGGTCAAAAATCGTTTTTAATTAAATATTATCGAAAGCATGGGCGATATAAGTGAGGTGGTCTGCCGCCCTTTCCAAATTTCCTACAAGATTAATAAACACGTTTGACGATTGAGGTTTGCACTTACCTTCGTTAAGCCTTTTGATATGGTCGGCGATAAGCGTTTTTCTGTACTCGTCGATTCGGTTTTCGGTTTCGTCAGCCTTTTCAAGTGCTTGCTTGTTGCGGTTGACAAACGCGTCCATACATTCTAAATGCAACTCTTCGATTTTGCCGTACATATCTTTAAGTTCTTTAATGACCGTATCGGAAAATTCGAGGTTGTTTTCGATTTCGTTTCTCGTGTATTTTACGATATTATCGGACAACTCCGAAATTCTCATTATGTCCGAAAGCGACGCATGCAAAGCGGAAATCATCGCCTCGTCTTTTACGCCTACGTTTTCGGCTGAAACTTTAATTAAGTAGTCTGTGATATCTCTGTAAATAAACGCGATTTCGTGCAATTTATTGTCTATTTCGTCGGCGACAGTCGAGTCGCTTTCTATAAACGAATTAAACGCAAGCGTAAGCGCGTCCATTGATTTTTCGGTCATTTTTTCGCACTCGTTGATTACAAGCCCTATTGCGACGCCCGTCGTTTTAAGCACACGCGTATCGAGACCTTCTTGTTTTTTAACACCCGTTTTATCGGGAATAATCAGCGTGGCTATCTTGACGAATCCGTCGATAAACCAAACGAACATCAACGTACACACCACGTTGAAGAAAGTGTGGAACATTGCTATTTGCATGGGCGGTTTTTTAAACCAACTTTCAAACGTTACCGCCATAAAATCTTTCCACAAAAGCAACACGACCATAAAAATCACGCTGCCGATTAAGTTGAACAACAAGTGAATAAGCGCAACCCTTTTCGCATTGGCGTTTGTGCCGACGCTGGAAATAAGCGCGGTTACGCAACTACCTATGTTTGAGCCGAGTATAACGTACAAAACGCAGTTGCCACCCCCGCCGATTATAAGGTTGTTTGCCGACATTGTAATAATAATTGAAGTCAGTGCCGAACTCGACTGCATTATCGCCGTGCTTACTATGCCGAAAAGCAAAAGTAAAAACGGATTTTTGCACTCGGTAAGCACTCGTTTTATCGTCGCGCTCTCTTGGAAAACCGACATCGACTGACTCATAAACATAAGTCCCATAAATACGAGACCGAGACCCGAAAGCATCATGCCTATCGTGCGCAATTTTTCTTCTTTTACGATCATCGACATAAATATACCGATAAACGCAAACGCGATCGCCGAATCAATAATGTTTATCGACTGAAGAGCGACTATGTGCGCCGTAATCGTAGTACCGATATTTGCACCCATAATAATCGCCGTCGCTTGGTACAGCGACATAATTCCCGCATTTACAAGACCTATCGTCATTACTGTGGTAATTGCCGAACTCTGCACCATCGCAGTGGAAGCCATGCCTATGCCGACGCCCAAAAATTTATTTCGCGACGTCTTGTTAAACCAATTTCGCATGCTTCCGGTTGCCATCTTCTCTACGTTTTCGGAGATAAGTTTAAAACCTATCAAAAAGCCGCCGAGTCCCGCGAGAAGTTTACATACCGCATAAAAATAATCCATTGTATGTCCTCTTTAATATTCTCCTTTAGTGTTTAAACGTTTTTGCCTATCTTACGAATATATGTTTTCAGTGTCAGCCTAAATTTTGCATTTTTGGACTGCCCGTTGTTTTTAAAATGAAGTATTTATGCGTTGTTTACGGCATACGTATGCGGTAAAACCGACATATTGAGTTTTTATTCTTTTGTTTTTTGCGGCTTTTGCGGTCTGGAAGAATTAAACCAAACCCTGATTTTTTCAACTTGGTCTGCGCTTAAAAAACCTTTATCGACGCCGTAATTTCCCCTCGGCGAACAGAAGAATAAATAGTGTGCGGTTTCTTTCAATTTGGTAAAATTTTTATAATACATTTTGCCTTCGCTTACATATTCTCCGTCCATATAAGAGGAAATAAGCACAGCATCTTTTGTGAATATGAAATAATTTATTCCGTCGATTTTTTCACTGTCTTTTACCGCCCTATTCGAGGCGAGCCAAAACACAAGACCAAAGCCGACGAGTAACGAACTTAAAAGTAATAAGAATGCATTTGCCGCATTTGTGTCGTGTATAATCGCAAATACTATATACCCTATCACACCCACTAAACCGATGCAAAAAGCAATTATACTTCCAGTTTTTAACGACGAAACGTTTTCTTTTTCCATTCGTGTAGAATATCGAGTATTTACCTCTATAGTGTCGCTACAATCTATTTTTATCACTTTATCTTGTTCCATTATTTTTCTCCATATCACGGTAATTTGTAAGCCGCTTTTTCTTTTTTGTCTTTATTGCGGAAACTTGAAAGCCGCTTTTTCTCGATTATCACAACAACTTGCAAACCGCTGTTTAAAATCGGCTTTTGTTTTTAATCGTAAAATCATTATCGATTTTACTTTTTGTTTACCGTTTGTTTATATTTTCTTTACGTTTACGGCGTGAAATAAGCGTAATTTTGTCATTTTTACATAATACGTGCACTGTAAAGATGACAGAATTATTTATTTTCGCCTTGCAAATACTTTTGCAAATATCTTAAATCAACCTTCCATTCGGAAACTTTATTGCGGCGTTTTTGGTCTTCGTTAGCCTTGCCGACGCAGTGCAAATAATCAACGTAACTGCAATTATTCACCTTCATAAACCACTCGGAAGCCTCTTTTTCTCTACCCATTAAAGTTGTGCGTTGAATGTGTATGCACTCGTGACAATTTTTACACACGGCGATTACGTCTTTTAATATTTGTATGCCGTTTTCCTCGTCATAGTTCCATCTTTCGTGCGCCTCGAGCCTATTTACTTTGCGACCGCAAATCATACATTTACCGTCCGCCTCCTTATAGGCTTGTTTTCTTATCACGTCCCACACTTTTTGCGGAAACATTGTGCGCAAGTTCTCTTTCCAACAGCCGTCGGGGATAAGTTCTATATTTAAAATATAATTAGGTTGTTTAGTTTTTTCCTCGTCTTCGCTGTAATAACATTTTCCCATATTCTCTCCGCCGACCTTAAATATCGGCTTTTAGTCAAATTTAGTGTCACGGCGTTTAAAATTTTCCGTACCGCTTGAAATTTTCCGTGCCGCTTAAAACTTCCCGTACCGTATGAAATTTTCAGTGTCGTTTAAAATCTTGTTGACCTTTTTATTCTGTTTTGCACCGAAAACGCCGCCAAGCCCAATTAAATACGCCATAAATTTACCTTAATCAATCAATTTTATGTCAATTTTACTAAATACGTATTGCGTAAAGCGGACATTTTTTGCATTAAACCAAAATTAAACCATCTTTTCGGGGTGGAATACTTCGTCGAATTTTTCTTCGGTCAAAAACCCGAGCGCAACGCACGCCTCTTTAAGCGAAATGTTTTCTTTATATGCTTTTTTAGCCGTCTTTGCCGCGTTTTCATATCCGATATACGGGTTGAGCGCGGTCACGAGCATAAGCGAATTGTAAAGATTATGGTTCATCTTTTCTTTATTCGCTTTAATTCCACTCACGCAGTTTTTCTCGAAAGAAATAATTACGTCGGTTAAAAGTCTCGCCGACTGAAGGAAATTGTAAATAATCACGGGCATAAACACGTTTAATTCAAAGTTACCTTGCGACGCGCCGAAACCTACCGCAACGTCGTTAGACATAACTTGCACTGCGACCATAGTCACCGCCTCGCATTGAGTGGGGTTGACCTTACCGGGCATAATAGAACTCCCCGGTTCGTTTTCGGGAATAAATATCTCTCCCAACCCGTCTCGAGGACCTGAAGCGAGCCACCTTACGTCGTTGGCTATTTTCATCAAGTCGCAAGCAAGAGCCTTTAATCCGCCGTGCGCAAACACGATATCGTCCTTTGACGAAAGCGCGTGGAATTTATTTTCTGAAGTGTAAAAATCTTTACCCGTAAGCAAACTTATTTGTTTTGCGACCTCTTCGGCAAAACCTTTCGGGGCGTTTAAACCCGTACCTACCGCCGTGCCGCCGAGCGCAATGCGTTTAAGCCCGAAAAGCGACTGCTTTATCTGCTCTTTCGTTCTCTCGAGCATACCCCTCCAACCGCTGATTTCTTGCGAAAAAGCGATGGGCACTGCGTCTTGAAGGTGCGTTCTGCCGCTTTTTACAATGCCTTCGTTTTGTTTTTCAAGCGTTTTAAAGGTGTCGATAAGTTTGTCTATCGCGGGCAAAAGTTTGTCTTCAATGGACAAAACCGCGGAAATATGCATCGCCGTGGGGAAAGTGTCGTTTGACGATTGGCTTTTGTTTACGTCGTCGTTGGGGTGAAGAAGTTTTTTGCCGGCGATTTCGTTCGCCCTATTGGCAACAACTTCGTTTACGTTCATATTCGATTGCGTTCCGCTGCCCGTCTGCCAAACGACAAGCGGAAAATTGCCGTCGAGTTTGCCATCGGATATCTCGTCGCACACACCGCAAATGGCGTCCGACTTTTCTTTTGAAAGCAAACCGAGATTATTGTTTGCAATTGCCGCCGCCTTTTTCAAAACCGCAAAAGCGGAAATAATTTCACTCGGCATAGTTTCAACGCCGATGCGAAAATTGTCGTGACTGCGCTGTGTTTGCGCGCCCCAATATTTATCTGCGGGCACTTTAACCTCGCCCATCGTGTCTTTTTCTATACGATATTGCATATTTTCCCTCCTTTGCCGACTTTTTGACTTCGTTTTGCATTGTTTAAGCGCACAAAGCGCAATTTCTATTGTCGAACGGGTCTAAACGGGTTTAAAAGCAGCGTAAAACAACATAAAATCAAAATTAAATGACGTTAAAACAGCATATAAACGAAATAAAATGACGTTAAAACGACTTTAAATGCGAGTTTAACGACGAATTTTGCCAATTTTAAGCCGTCAAAAACATTAAAAGTTTTAATTCCGCTCCAACTACCCCATTATGTTTCTACAATAATAGTTTAACATATTAACTTGCATATGACAAATATTTTAAGGCGAAAAACCCGATTTGCGTCGGCTGGCGGGCAATTTGAGACGATATTGAAAAAAACGCAGTGCTTTTTAAAGTGGTTTTCAATTATCTTTAATATCTTTAAATCGCTCCGCAAAGCACCGCTAAAAATCTTTTTTCGCCCGAAATTTTGTGATTTCACTTTATTTATCTACTTGCCATTTTGTGATTTTACTTGAATTACTACTTTATCAAAATGCCGCCGTTAAAATTAAAAACGCCCGCCATGAAAACCGAGGTTGCCAACTATAAAAACTCAACATACCATTTATAAAAATTAAAAATAGCAACCATAAAAATTCAAAAATACTTCACTAAAAAACTAAAATCGTCAACCGTAAAAACTCAACATAACCGCCGTAAAAATCAAGATACTCTCTCTATAAAAACTCAAAGTACCCACCCCAAAAACTAAAAACGCCCTCTATAGAAACTAAAAACGCCGACCGTAAAATACTTTTATCAAAAATAAAAAACCGTACATTTTTATGCGGTTTACATTTATAATTTAGCGATAAATTCGGCGCATAATAAAATATTTACAGTTTTTGCTTAAAATTAATTGATATTTAACAAATAAAATGATATAATAACAAAGCAATCGAGGTGTAGCGCAGTTGGTAGCGCGCTTGGTTCGGGACCAAGAGGTCGTGAGTTCGAGTCTCGTCACCTCGACCATAAGAAAAAAAGCGGAAGTATTATGCTCCCGCTTTTTTTATTAATATAAGAAATTAGAAACTTGCTTGCAAGGGTTTACAATTTCGCATTTTGCATACTAAAAAGTGCAGAATTTTGTATTTTTGCATAAGTCCGCAAGGACTTGAAAGATTTTGCCGTAAGGCAAAAGATTTACTTCTTATAATTATAATAACAAAAAAGCAACCGCCAAATATAATATAAAAGAAATCCCCATGCTTACATAACAAAAACCACCCATAACACAAAAAAATAGCCGACGTACCATTTCAAACAAAATTTTAAACACATAAAAAGAACGCAAGTCTTTTAATGACTTGCGTTCTTTTGTTTTTTACCCTTATTTCTCCCTACTAACACATAACCTCTTTATTTAACAATTAAAATTATATTGCTACACAACTGCACAACAACGCGTTGCGCCGCCGCAATATTTCGTTATACCATAGCGCAGAGATATTTTTTTTGCTCGGCAACCGATTTTTATTCGCCTGCTATAGAGCAATCGGTTAAATCGTCGTCATAACCGTCGTTTCTTAAACTTTCTTTTAATCTATCGTCTACTTTAAATATCTTTCTAATCAATACGCCGATTCCGCAGAAAATTGCCGTCGGTAAAACGATACAAGCAGCATAAAGTATCAAAGTGTACTTTATTACTTCAAAACCATCTTGACTTATTCCCATCGAACCGTTGCACGCAAATCTGTCAAGTAACGTAATTACTAAAAAGAAAATAAACAACGGACCGCCTATTCCGAGTATGATTCTACGCAAAAACGACCAAACCTTGCTGAGCGCTTCCGCAATAACGAAAAGCGGGTTGCTCGAATAAGGACTTTGTCTTCTAAACTCTAACCAGTCTATGTACTTATGAGTCGTTTGCCCTCTAACACCCGAAGAAGTTTCGGAAATTTCATACCCTACTTCGTCTTCCGTGCTCGTTCCGTAATACTGCCACCCGAAAGCCTTTTTTTCGAGTTTAAGCAGCCATCTGTCGCCAAAAATTCCTTTTATTGAAACTGTAGATATGCGATGTCTTGCCATATCCCTCCTCCTTTGTAAAGAAATATATTTCTTATACTTTACCTATTATAATGGAAATATATTTCTCTGTCAAGTCTTTTCCAGAAATATTTTTTATAATACGAGTATGACATACAACTTCGGTACAAGATTAAAAGAATTAAGAACTGAAAATAATTTAAGCCAAAGCGCGTTGGCAGCGAAAATTAATTGCAGTCAAAAGATTATTGACTATTGGGAAAAGGGTTCAAGCGAGCCAACCGCGCATTTTATAGTCGCTCTTGCCGATTTTTTCGGTGTTTCTTGCGATTATCTTTTGGGCAGAGAAGACGATTTCGGCACGATAAATTCTTGCAATAACCTCACGTTTAGCGAGAACGAACTGTTGACGATTTATCGCGATTTGTCCGCCGAAGATAAAAAAATCGTAATGCGACTCGCAAAATCGATTAAGCAATATAATTCTCGGGAATAATCGATTTTTATCAGCAATATTTTTCCATATCTAACTAATATCGGCGTTTAATTTAAACGCTGTTTTATCGAGCAAAACAACTTGGAGTGTTATGATTATTCCTCGCCCATTTTATAAACCGAGCAAGAATTAAGTTTTAATAAACAAAGGCTACAAATCTTCACTCAGTTTCAGCAAACGAGACTGACTGTAAAACCGACTGAGGAATATTTTGGAGTTTTAATTGATTTGTTTTTTAACTATTTTACCGTAATTTGCTTTTATAAAATCTTTTTGCAATAGGATTATACTCTACCTTCCTTTATACAAAAAAGAGTACAAACACAATATAATTTTACCACCAAAAACAAATATAACACATTATAATCATATGCCACTAAAACTCAATTTATCTGGTTATAATTTTACGTTATGAAAGCATAAAAAGACCGTTTTACGCAATACGTATCGCGTAAAACGGTCTGATTTTTTTTATTTTTAACTTTATTTAAAACTTTTTTATTGCGAAAAACAACAAACCAAAAGTTCGCAATTCTTTTTAATTACACTCTCATGCCCCACAAAGGGCATTTTTATTTTGCGCTCTGTTTGAAAGTGTTTTTCGACTCAACCTTTTTAAATTGCCGTTGCGTTTTAGTCAAAATTTTTTTAACAAAACAAATTCCTCACACCGACAAAAAATATTTAAGTTTATTCGCCAAGTTTTTCTGTAAGTTTTTGTAATGCCTCTTTATATCCTAAAAAGCCTTTGCCTTTTATCGTCGCGAAAGCGTATTCGGAAATGAAACTGAATTTTCGGTATTCTTCACGTTGAGAAACGTCGGTAAGATGCACCTCGACGGTAGGCAAAGCCACACCTTTAAGCGCGTCTAAAATAGCGACGCTGGTGTGTGTGTACCCGCCCGCATTGATAATTATGCCGTCATATTTACCCAATGCGTGCTGAATTTCGTCGATTATTTCGCCCTCGTGGTTTGACTGAAAAATTTTGACGTTCAACTTTAGTTCGTTCGCGCTGTCTACAATGTAGTGTTTTAATGCATTATAGTCTTGCTTGCCGTATAGTTCGGGTTCTCTTATACCCAGCATATTTAAATTAGGTCCGTTTATTACCAAGATTTTCTTCATAAAGTCTAATGATTTCCTCCGCAACCTCGTTCGGGCTTTTATCGTTTTTCACTTTTTGGTCGTAAGCCGCAATATATTTGTCTTTTCTTTGCTCGTAAAGCGCGTTTACTCCGTTTTTTGCACTCAACGGTCTGTCGTTCAAATCAAGTAACGCCAAGTCTCTTTCGAGATAAACGACGAAAGAATTTTGTTTTAACGCCGCAACGTTTTCTTTTAAAAGCACGCTGCCGCCGCCCGTAGCGATTACCACGCCAAACTTTTTAGACTCGTCAAATATAATTTGCTTTTCGATTTGTCGAAAGACCTCTTCGCCGTCAGTCAAAATTATTTCGCTTGCGCTCCGTTTTTGAGTAACAAAAACTTCATCGTCAATATCGACAAGCGGTCTGTTAAGTTTTTCGGCTAAAATCTTGCCGATCGTGGTTTTGCCGCACGACGGCATACCTATAAGCGCGATATTTTGCTTTTCGCGATATATCTCTTTTATTATATCCTCGACAATTTCTTTATCGTCGATTTCGTAAATTTCATCGCCGCTCACAACGTCGGCATTATCCTTTTTATATGGAAAATTTTTGTTTTTATCGTAAGCGATTTGCTCGGACTTTACCGCTTGACAAACGAGCATTGCAAGCCCGCTCGAACATTTTATCCCTAAATTTTTCGCTTGCAAAACAAGTCTCGAGCATAGCGGATTATACACCACGTCGGCAACAAACTGCAAATTCGGAAAAATTCTTAAATCTACTATTTGCCCGTTACAATCGGGATAAGTACCCACGGGAGTTGTGTTGATAAGTATTTGTGTGTCGGTAAGTTTGTGCACGTTTGAATAATTATTTTCTTCATTTCTGCCTACAACAGTAATTTTCCTTGCACGCATCTTTTCGCACACGGCGCGCGCCGTTTTAGAGGTCGCTCCCGTGCCTAAAATAACCACGTTTTTGTCACGAATACTCACACCGTTTCGTGTAAAAAGGTAATTTATCCCGCACACGTCGGTGTTGTAGCCTATTTTTTTACCGCTAAAATTTACGACGGTATTTACGCAACCTATCGCCTTTGCCGACTCGTCCACTTCATCGAGATAAGCCATTATTTTTTGCTTATAAGGTATAGTCACGTTGAAAAAATCGTAATCGTTTGTCTTTACAAAATCTTCAAGTTTGTCCTCGCTTATCTCTTCTATAGAATAGTCGGTAGACATTTTTTCGTGTATTAATTTTGAAAAACTGTATGGTAAATTTTTACCTATCAAACACGCCTTGCGCTTTTTCTCGCAACCGCCATTTAAGCCGCCGTCATAAAACATATGCTCGCTTTGATATTGCTTGCTGTCATGGAAAATTTTTTCATAAAGGCTTATAAGATATTTTTTCTTTTCCTCGTCAACGTCAGTCGTAATTCGGCGCAAAATGTCTGCTTCTCTGCCTTTATCCTCGGTCGCAACTGCGTTTTGTTTTTTGCAGTCGGTTATGTCGGAAATAAGTTGCATGCGTTTTAAATACAACCTTGAAATTTCGTCGTCAACTTTATCGATTTGTTTTCTTATATCGTCGAGTTTCATTAGCCTAACCCCAAATTTATTTGCGTTTATAACTTATATATATCTCTGTGTTTTATTCCTCATCTGCGCAAATTTTATCAAGCAACGCGATAGATACCGCGGCTTCCACAACGGGTACTGCGCGCACCGCAATGCAAGCGTCGTGCCTACCCGAAACGACAATTTCTGTATTTTGCATTTTTACAAGGTCAACCGTACTTTGTTTTATCCCGATAGACGGAGTCGGTCTAAACGCAACCGCCAAAGTGATATCTTCGCCGTTTGATATGCCGCCGTTAATGCCGCCGGAATTGTTTGTTTTTGTATGAATTTTTCCGTTTTTTATTTCAATTGCGTCGTTGGCTTGACTGCCGCGCTCTTCCGCAATGGAAAAACCTTTGCCAAATTCAACGCCTTTTACTCCCGAAATCGCAAATAATAACTGCGAAATTTCGCTTTCAAGCCCGTCGAAAAGCGCGCCGCCGACGCCCTTTTTCATACCTTTTACCACACACTCGACAACGCCGCCCACAGAATCGCATTCTCCTTTTGCCTTTTCAATTTCGGAAATCATTTCTTGCGCGTTTGTAAGCGACGGAAAATCTCTATTTATCGTAATTTCTTCAAGAGAAATTTCTCCGTTCTTATACGACTTGCCATGTGTCTTACCCACAACCGACAAGTATGCGCCCACGTATATTCCGCGGTTTTCAAGCAATTGTTTTGCAATGCCGCCCGCAATACAAAGCGGCGCGGTCATTCTACCCGAAAACTCTCCGCCGCCCGAAAAATCAAGTCTTCCGTCCTTTAAATATGCCGCATAATCAGCGTGCGACGGGCGTGGTTTGCCATATAAATTATCGTAATCACCGCGCTTTATATCGCCGTTTTTTATCGTAACCTTGACATTTTCACTCAATACGTCATTTGTAAACGCGGAAAAAATCGGTTCGTCCGTCTCTCTTCTTTGAGTCGAAAACGAATATAAAGGTTTTCTCCTTTGCAAAAACTCGTCAAGTTTTTTTCTGTCTATATGTTCTTTGGGAAAACCTTTCATTATCACGCCGATTTCCTCTGCGTGCGAAGACCCGAAAATTTCTATTTGCAATTTTTCGCCATTAAAACAAAACATAATTTTCCCCTCCGAGACTTAAAAGGTCTTCAAAAAAATCGGGATACGATTTTTTCACACACTCGATATCGTCTATTTCCGAATTTCCTTTGGCGTAACATGCCAAAACCGCCTCACACATTGCAATGCGGTGGTCGTTAAACGAATTAAATTCGCCGCCGATAGGCGCGCCGCCCTCGATTACAAGAGTATCGTCAAAATATTTAACGGCAATTTGCGCTTTGTTCAAAAAATCGAGTATGGCGCAAAGCCTGTCCGACTCTTTAAATTTTAATCTATTTACGCCGTAAATGTGCGTTTCGCCTTTGCAATAAGCCGCCAAAACGCAAAGTATCGGCACTATGTCGGGGGTATTTTCGGCATAATAATCAAACGATTTCAGCCCGTTTTGCGTAATACGTATTGCGTTATCGTGACAAATCACGCTTGCGCCGCAATTTTTTAGCACGTCTAAAACCGCCTTATCGCCTTGGGTTGAATTTAGCGATAAACCGCGCACTTCAACTTCGCCGCCGATTGCGCCCGCAACCAAAAAATTTGCGGCAGCCGACCAATCTCCCTCGATATATACTTTGTCGGTCTGGCATTTATCGACGCCAGATTTTCCTTTAATTGAAAAGCCGCCCTCGATTTCTGTTATGTCTGCACCGAAACTTTTAAAGACCTCTACGGTCATTTTAATATAGTCCGTCGAAACGGGCTTTCCCTTCAAAATCAGTTTACTTTCGCCGTCTATTAAGCAAAGAGCCATAATCGTTCCGCTTATAAATTGCGAACTGACTCCGCTTTCGATTTCATAATTTCCGCATTTAAGTTTACCGGATATGCAGTTTTTGTTTACGGTTACGCCGCCGTTTTTAAGCAAATCGAAAATCGGCTTAATTGGTCTTGAAAGTAAATTACCGTTGCCCGTAAACTCCGCATTTACGCCGAGCGCAGCCGCAATAGGCAACATAAACCGCATTGTAGAACCGCTTTCTTTAAAGTCGAAGTTTACGCTTTTAAAAACCGTTTTCGGCGGTGAAATAAGCGCAATTTTGCCGTTTTTACATAATACGTGTTTTGTAATCGCGTCATTTTCGTCGCAAATAGTCATTTCCGCGCCCAACGCTTTTAAACAATTTATCGTCGCAAAAACGTCTTGAGATAATGTGAGATTATGCAGTTCGGTTTGCTCTTTTTTGAGTAAAGCGGCGGCTATCAATGCCCTATGGGCGTAAGACTTACTACCTATTGCCGACACTTTTCCGCAAACGCGGTGAGGTATTATTTTCGCTTTCATAGCAGCCTCGCCAACTCTTCAAGCGTAAATTTTTGCACTCGGCAATCGCCTATATCGAAAATCGTGGCGAAATTTATAATGCCACCCCGATACTTTTTATCTTTCACTATTTGCGAAATAATTTCTTCCTTTTTAAACGGAATAGTTAAGTCGAAATCAAACTCGTTTAAAAGACTTTTAAGTCTTTCATATTTTTCGTTTGACATTCCGTAATAATCTTTAGAGACTTTTAAAGCAGCGGCGATACCCTTTGCCACGCAAACTCCGTGCGCAAGCGTAAAGCCCGACAAGGTTTCGACGGCATGCCCGACGGTATGCCCCAAGTTTAACAGCATACGGCTTCCGCAGTCTTTTTCGTCCTCTTCGACAAGTTTGATTTTTACCTTTAAACATTCGGCTATTGCTTGCTCATTAATGCCGTTTTTGACGTTTTTACAGCATACGGTATCGCTCAAATAGGCATATTTGACATATTCGCCAAGCCCGTTTAACGTTTCTGCATCGCTTAAAGTATTTAGTGCGGACACGTTGACATACACACCCGAAGGTTGATAAAACGTGCCGACTAAGTTTTTACCGCAAGGCATATCTATGCCCGTTTTACCGCCAACAGAAGAATCGATCATACCGATAAGCGAAGTCGGCACTTGATAATACGAAATACCGCGCATATAAGTAGAGGCGACAAAACCCGTCAAATCCCCGACGACTCCGCCGCCGAGCGCAAATAGCGCGTCGCTCCTCGAAAAATCGTTTTCAGCCAAAAAGGTCAATAAATTTTTATAATTTTCAAACGATTTACTCTTTTCACCCTCGTCAACAATATATGAAAAAATTTGCTTGCCGAAAAGAGCCTTACTTACCTTTTCCAAGTAAAGCAAAGCAACTTTTTTGTCCGAAACTATGCAAATTTTGTCCTCTTTCACCGTTTCGGCAAGCCCGCCGTAATCGTCGGCGATCACGATTTTATATTCAGTTTGCGTGTTGACTTTAAGTGTAATCATTTTGTTTTTCGCTTTTTACGCCCCAAATTTTGTTTTTACGCCCTCGAAATTTTGTTTTTATTGCCCAAATTTTGTTTTTACCGAGCACTAGGCAACGTTTATTTCAAAATCTTTATATTTTCTTTCTCACTATCGGGAGCATTTTGTTTACAGTTTGCACAATTTCTTTCAGTTCGGCGGGTTTAATCGATTGCGCACCGTCCGAAAACGCCTCTTTAGGGCTATAATGCACCTCGAGCATAATTCCGTCTGCGCCCGCGCCAACGCTTGCAAGCGACAACGGCTTTACCATGTAATTAATTCCAGACGCGTGCGACGGATCAACGATTACCGGCAAGTGCGTGAGTTTTTTAAGAAGAGGAACGGACGAAATGTCGAGCGTATATCTCGTGTATTTTTCAAACGTGCGTATACCCCTTTCGCACAAAATTATTTGCGACGCGCCCTCGCTCATGAGATATTCCGCACTTAAAAGCCACTCTTCGATTGTGTTTGCAAACCCCCTTTTCAAAAGCACGGGTTTGCCCGTTTTGCCCACTTCTTTTAAAAGTTCAAAATTTTGCATATCTCTTGCGCCGATTTGCAAAAGGTCGATGTCTTTAAACAAATCTATGTGCTTTACGTTCATAATTTCGGACACAACGGGAAGTCCCGTTTCTTCTTTTGCCTTTAAAAGGTATTTTATACCCGTTTCTTTAAGTCCTTGAAACGTGTAAGGCGAAGTTCTCGGTTTAAACGCGCCGCCGCGCAAAAGCGTTGCCCCCGCATCCTTGACCGCACGTGCGATTTCTACCACTTGCTTTTCGGACTCGACCGAGCAAGGTCCGGCGATTATTTGAAAATTCTCTCCGCCGAATTGTCGCCCCGCAACGTCAACGATAGTATCTTCTTTTCCGCAGCGATTAACTTTTTTAAACGGCTTGCAACCACAGTCGACGCTCTCGACAAAATCGAAAAGGCGCACGTTTTCAACCTCGTTTAAAGGAAGGCCGCCTATCGCGTTTATTAAAAACTTTCCATCTTTGCGCTGTAAATCGCACTCGAGCCCGAGGCGTTTTACACAATCGAAAAGTTCGACCAATTTTTCAACAGAGGTATTATTTTTAAGGACAATTACCATATTTCACCAAACTATACGCCGAAAAATAAAACAGTCGGCACTCACCGACCACTCCATAACAAAACCGTTAAAAAGACAACCGTTGTCCATCATTTTACGGCATAACGCAATAAATTTTATCTTTTCAAAAAAATTGTACACTATTTTGACTTTTCCGTCAAGAATATTTAAAAAACTTTAGTTATTTTAATAATATATTAATTATTTTAATATAATAAACGCCTCAATTATAGTAATTTCATCTTTAATATTATAATTGGCGCAAATATAGTAAATTTATCGGCGTGGCTTTGGCTGGACGACTTTTTCCCTTATAAAACCGATTTATAAAATTCACGCAACCCACCATTGTAAAATCACACGCAAACCCACCATTGTAAAATCACACGCAAACCCACCATTATAAAACGCCCACAAAACCACTTTATAAAGCCGTCAATAGCCCCAAAGCAAAAACTTTATACCGAATATTTATCTATAAAAACCACTTTAAAAACAATGCGTCAAACGTTTTTCTATATTAAAATTTGCCGCTTATCTACATTAAACTATCCCCCGTAAAGCAAAAAACGCAGTCAAAAACAGCCCGTTTAAAACCGCTTTTACAGCCAATTTCCCGCAAAATTTCTACCAAATCCACTGCAAAATTGTTGTTTTTACGCAATACGTATTTAGTAAACATGACAAAACACGCAAAAAACAAAAGAAAAAACCGTCCATTAAAAAGACGGTTTATATAAAATAAATTAGTTTTTCTTTGCGTTTTTATAAGAAGCGAGTTCTTTTAAAATCATAGTCACGATTTCGTCGGGAGAAACTCTTTCGGCAATAGCCTCGAAGTTGAGTTTCATACGGTGACGAAGTACGGGATAAGCCAACTCGTCGATATCGTCGAAGTCTACCATATGTCTGCCGAGCATCAACGCCCTTACTTTTGCCGCAGATATAAGTGCTTGACCCGCTCTCGGGCTTGCGCCGAGTCTCACGTATTTTTTAGCCGTTTGAGTTGCGCAGTCGCTGTCGGGGTGAGTCGCCGAGCAAAGTATCATGGCGTATCTCATAACCTCGCGCGAAACCTCGATTTTGTTTGCCGTCGCTCTCATTTCAAGCAATTGTTCGCCGTTACATGCCGCGTCGGCAACTTCTTCCATGGTCTTTTGAGTCATGTTGACGATGCCCATAAGTTCTTCAAGGCTGGGATTTTTTACAACGAGTTTAAACATAAAACGGTCCATTTGCGCCTCGGGAAGAGGATAAGTACCATCTTGCTCTATCGGGTTTTGCGTTGCAAGCACGAAGAACGGCTCGTTGAGTTTTCTCGAAACGCCCATTACGGTTACTTTATGCTCTTGCATCGCTTCAAGTAACGCAGACTGAGTCTTGGGCGTGGCACGGTTGATTTCGTCGGCAAGCACTATGTTGCTGAATATCGGTCCGGGTTGGAAACTGAAATTCGTGTTTCCGTTTTCGTCTTTAATAATAATGTTTGTACCGGTGACGTCGGCGGGCATGAGGTCGGGTGTAAATTGAATTCTTGAAAACGGCAAATCGAATACTCTGCCGAGCGTCCTTACAAGACGGGTCTTTCCTACCCCCGGCACACCTTCCAAAAGAACGTTGCCGCCCGCGATCATGGCGATAAGAGTGTTTTCGATGATGTCCTTTTGACCGATAACGTCTCTTTCGATTTGTTTAAAAATGTTGTCTATTTGTTGACTGAATTTTTGGATATTTGCATCTGCTGCCATAAGATACCTCTTGCTTATATAAAAGTGTTTTAATCGATTTTTGCCGTCTGACCGCTTTCTACCGCGAAAAAACTCCGTTTTTCGGTAATTTAAAAGCGATTTTCATTACAATTATCGACCGTTTTTACAAATTTTATTAAATATTATTATATACTGATTTTACTTTCTTTGTCAATTAATTTAGCGCACGCTATGCGTATATACGCTTTTTTTGCCGCAATAATTTTATCTAAACCGCATAAAACGTTTAATTTTACAATTGATTGCGCATTAATTTACAAATCGACGATATTTGCAAACCGTTTAATTGACAAACAAAATCCGTTGTGATAAAATCCACTATTGTTATGATAACCGCGGTAATTATTTTTTGCGTTACTACCATAGTGATGATAGCGAGCGTGCTGTTTTTTCCGAAACTTAATATAAAACGTCTACATTTGGACACGTATTACATAATCACGACGATCGGCGCAATTGCGATGCTCGTTTTCGACAAAACCGACCTTATAGCAGTGGCAAAAGCACTCACTTCGCACTCGGCGATAAACCCCATTAAAATTCTGCTTTTGTTTATCTCGATGACGGTGTTGTCGATTTTTTTGGACGAACTCGGCTTTTTCAGATATTTGGCAAGTTTTACATTAAAACACGCCAAATCGGGACAATTTAAACTGTTTTTGTGCCTGTATTTGACCGTTTCGGTGCTTACGGTTTTCACTTCAAACGACATAATAGTGCTGTCGTTTACGCCGTTTATATGCTATTTTGCCAAAAACGCAAAGATAAATCCTCTGCCATATTTAACCGCCGAATTTGTGGCGGCAAACACTTGGAGCATGGCTTTGATAATAGGCAACCCCACCAACATTTACCTTGCGACGGCTTGCGGAGTAAGTTTTGCAAAATATCTTTCGATAAGCATTTTACCCACGATTTTTGCGGGAATAACCGCATTTATAATGCTCCTTTTAATTTATAAAAAACAACTAAAACAGCCGATTTCGGGCGAAAGCGAAGAAGTAAAAATCGACGATAAACTTTTGCTTGTTATAGGAATAATTCATTTGGGCGTTTGCACGGTGCTGCTTGCGATATCGTCGTATATCGGCATAGAAATGTGGCTTGTGTCGGTTTGCGCCGTAATAAGTTTGGCAGTGACGAATTCGATAATCAGTTTAATTAGAAAACGCCGCCCCGCTCAACTTATAAGTTGCGTAAAACGCGCGCCATACCAACTTGTGCCGTTTGTTGTGTCTATGTTTGTGATGATAGTCGCGTTAAAGAGCCAAGGCGCAACGCAAAAACTTGCCGACTTGCTCGGCGGAAATTACCCGATTTTAAAATACGGCGTAAGTTCGTTTTTATTTTCAAACATAATCAACAACATACCCATGAGCGTGCTGTTTTCGTCGGTTTTGCAAGCATCGGGAAATTCTTTGCCCGCCGTGTTTGCAACGATAATCGGCTCTAATCTCGGCGCGATTTTGACGCCGATAGGCTCGCTTGCGGGCATAATGTGGACGTCGATTTTAAACAAGTACGGTCAAAAGTTTTCTTACGTCGACTTTTTGAAAAAAGGCATTGCGTGCGGCATACCCACTATGGCGGCTGCGCTTGTTGGTTTATTTATTGCATTTTTAATAATTTAGCCGCTTTTACGCAATACGTATTGAGTAAAACGAGCAAATTTTAAATGCGTTTCAAGAAATAATTCCCTGAAACGCATTTATTTTTATATGTCATTTATTTTTATATATAATAGATTAAATTTTAATTTGCTCGTATATTCCGAATATGCAAAACTATTTATTATTTTAACAATCTTATGGTAATAATATTGCCATTATTTTTCGCACCCTTAAATATTCCGCATTGACACAATCGAAAGCCTTATTTATTCCATAAGCGTTATTCATTCCGTTTACTTTAGCATAATCAAATGGCTAAAATATCCATTTTTTACTTTTAAAATTTGACACCCATTTTTTTTAATTAATCGGTAAAGTCAAGCCAATCATGTTTATTAGTACTATTCTTATTATCTGTTTTTATTGAGTCACTTTCTTTTTCGTCAAAACTGTTTTCCTTGATAAATCCAATATCAGAAATTAACCTTTTCACTAACAAGATTAAGATCGGTAATATAAAACAACACATAAGAGCAACAATAACACTAACACTATCTCTATCATCTTCTATACTACACCCAAGAATAATACACCCAATAATAACTACTATATTAACGACTATTAGTATTGATGATACAACTATTCTTATATAATTTTGCTTTTTTGTTTTTAATTTTGCCGTAAACCACTTCCAACCTAATACCAACAATGAAAGAACTACAGCCGGCAATGCTCCCATATTAATCTCCCTCAATTCAATTTTAAAAACCATATAGGCTCTACCTATTTTTAATATTATCATAGGCAATACCTATAAGTCAAGCATTTTATAGGCATTTCCTATAAAATAGTGTTATTAAATTTTATTGTGAGGATAATAATATTATGATAACATTAGAAACAATACGAGAAAATATATCAAAAGAAATAAGAAACAGCGGCATTTCTCAAACTGAATTAGCAAGAAGATTAGGCATAAAACAACCGACAATAGGACAATATTTATCTGGAAGAGCCTTACCAGCATTAGATACATTCGCTAATTTATGCGTATTGCTTGATGTTGATCCTGCCGATATCTTAACTACTAATAAATATACTAATTCTAAATCTATACAAACCGATACAATCACACAATAAAACCTTTTGCAATTTTAAGTTTCATTGTATTTTTAATAATTTAGCCGCTTTTACGCAATACGTATTAAGTAAAACGAGCAAATTACACCATTAAAACAACATATTAAAAGGCTTACGGTTTTATCTGCCGCAAGCCTTTTTTGCATTTTTAAAACGCCGTTTAACTTTATTAAATATTATTGTAATACTTACTTTTGGTGGTTTTAAACGCTGTTTTAAGCGGCAACAAACAAGCATTTCAACACAATTATATACCGCCGCTTAAATTGCTTTTTACACCTCGAGCGGCGTTACGGTAACGTTTGAAAATACTGTGCCCGCAAGTTCGGAATACAAGCCTATCGTTTTGCCGAAGGGCTTTACAGAAGGCTGTAAAACCGCCGTTTGACCGCCCACTTCAAGCGTAAGATTTGTTCCGTCGTAAGTGAATTTATAATGCACTTTTTGATTTCTCGCCATAATCGTTCCGTTGTCGATTTGTTGAGCATTTTCCCATCTGAAATCGGTGGAAGTGCCGTTAAACACTTTTGAATAAGTCACGAATATTCCCGAAGGATACATTCCGCTACACAAAAGTTGAGAGTTGTAAATATTTAAAACGTCGCTTTCTGCACCCCAGATAATTCCGCACATTACGTTAAACGCGAAGTTGCCGTCGGGTACAGTCATATCCCACTCTATCGTTCCCGTGGTGAATTCAACGCCCTTTAAAACCGCCGCGCCGATATCGGTCAATGCGGTGTAACTCAATGCGCCGTCAACCGTTTCTTCTTTCCATTTGCTTTGGTTCATCGGGCTTATAGTTGAATATGTAT
>CAKQKQ010000009.1 GCA_934249265.1 uncultured Clostridia bacterium
TACTTGAAAGTCGTTTAACGCAGTACAAATCGACTTGACGGCGCAAAAATTGTTCTAATGGGGTTTGAAATACGTACCATAATTGCGGCAAAATTTTATTTTTACGGCAGATGAAAAATTGAAATTTTTTTTGCATAAAACGACGTTGGCGCGCGCATACTAACTTTGTGCTAAATCGAGGAAACAAAAAACGCTTTTATTTAAAACTCGATACGTTTAAATTTCATTCGGCTAAACCGCGCGAAATTTAAAATCGAAAAGTTTTAGTCGTTTAAAGTTTGTTCGATTTTACACAAGGGAGAGAAACATGGACGAAAAAATTAATGACGGCGTTTGTTGCGACGTTTGTTCTTGCGAACACAACAGCAACGGAACAAAATGTAAACTCGGCACTATCAAAATCACCAAAGATTGCACAAACTGCACTTGTTGCGAAAGTTTTAAAAACCGAGAACTTTAATTTTTTGCCGACCGCGCGATGCTATATCGCGCGGTCGGCTTTTTTATAAAACGCGCAAAACCCGTCAAGCAATTTTAAAGTCGCAAAACAAACCGATTTAAAGCCGCAAAAGCCAACCGCAAAAACCACTATTCAACTATTTTAGCGACTTATTAAAAAAACACAAAAACCAACTTTCAAACAACCTTACGGTTTATAAAAAACTCAAAGTGTATACAAATTTCTCCGTTAAAAGTCGCCCACTTAAAAAGCATTAAACATAAAAAACAAAACCAAATCCCGCCAAAATAGCGATATTAAAGCATTAAAAAAGCCGCATTTACAGCATACGTATGCTGTAAATGCGGCAAAAATCATATCACAGTTTAAAACAACTGCCGCCCAAAAATTCGCGAATTAACGAATTGCAAGGAATTACGCTTTCGTCCTCGATAGGCTTAAAATATTTTAAATATTTAATAAGTCTGTTGGCAACAAGGTATTGAGGGTCGCTTTCTTTAATTTGCCTAAGCGCGGGAAGCGCGAGTTTTTTAAGTACGCAAAGTTCGTAAATAAGGCTTGAATTAAACACGTAATCCGCGCCTTCTTGATGAGGATATATCCACTTAAATTCTCCGCTACGCACCGACTGCCACATATCTATCGTGTTGGCGGCTGGGCAATTTCTATATTGCATATCTCTCACTATTCTTCTGATAAGTCTTAAATCGGTGGTATTTAAGGGCGAGTGATTATCTATATTTAATTGCACTTGCGGCGCGATATAAATTTTGTATTTTTGGTGCTTGGGTATCGACGAAGTGAGTTTTTCGTTAAGCGCGTGTATGCCCTCAACGATAATCGGGCTGTGTTCGTCAACCTTAATCGTTCTGCCCTTTTCGCGTTTGCCGAGTTGGAAATTGAAATAAGGCAACGTGACTTCTTCGCCGTTTATCAAATTGAACAAATCTTTATTGAAAAGGTCTAAATCGAGACAATTTATATGCTCTAAATCGAGGTCTTCTATCGGCCTTTCTTGCAATTCGGAAATTATATTCTTTTCAAGGTAATAATCGTCCATCGAAATGGTGACGGGTTTAATTCCTCTCGACAACAACTCGATTTTAAGTCTGTTGCAGAAAGTCGTTTTTCCGCTGGAACTCGGTCCGGCAATTAAAATCAAACGTATGTCGGATATGCCCTCTTGAATTTGCGAGCCGAGTTCGGCGAGCATATTGTTGTGTTTCGCCTCGCACATTTGCACGAATTCAAGCGGATTTGCGGCAATTTTTTCGTTGATTTGCGCTATCGTTTGCGCCCTTACAGTTTTAGACCAAATATACTCGCGTTGAAGGGTTTTTCCGTAAGTAGACTCCTCCACAAATTGCGGAATATGCGCGTTAAGTTCGTACCGCGGGTATTGAATTATCATTCCGGGGCTGTACGGCTTGATTACGTAGTCTTTTATGCAACCCGTCGAACACAGCATATACGAATTCAAATAGTCGAGATAGTCTCCGCATTTATAAAGGTGGACGAAATTTTCGGGGCGGTATTTTAAAATGTCCAATTTATCCAAATAACCGCAACGCGTGTAAATTTCTTTTGCTTCGTCTATCGACACGGTAATTCTTTCAATGGGCAAATCGAGCGCGATAATTCTGTTGACTTCTTCGATAATCGGCGCGGTCGCCTTAAACATATTGAAATTTTTATTGAGCACTTCGCAGTAAATCGAACGCGAAACGTTGTAACTAAACCTTATTTGCACGTCGGGATATAAATTTCTGAAAGCCATGGAAATTACGTAGCGCAAAGTCGCTTCGTATGCCTTTCCCGCTTCGATATTTTCAAGCCCCAACAGTGAAATTTCCGCGCCGTCGTTTTTTTCGGACAGCATATAGTTGAGTTCTTTTACTTGCGAATTGATTTTGCAAACGCAATATTTTGTTTTGTCATCGACTAAATCGATAATTCTTTTACCTACGTTGACGGCAATTTCTTTTCCGTTCAATTTGACGTTTATGGTTTTTGACATATTTCCCCTTCATATCGCCTAACGGCGTTTAACGTTGATTTTTTTGCGGTTGTCGCTTTATATCCTTGCAATTTTCGCAGCAATTTTATTTGCCGTTTAAGCAAATACATAAAGCCGCCCGCGCCGCAAAATATATTATAACATAATATATGAAATATTTCAATACCTATATGTACAACTATGTCAATATCGCACTATAAAATCGTGCACTTTTACATATAAATTACAAATTATTACAAACTTTTTAAGGGTTTTTGCGGCTCTTTCGTCTTTTAACCCTTCTTTTACTTGTTTGAATTTTTCATTTTGCGTGAAAATTTGCAAGAGAAATTTCGGTTTTAACGCTTTCAATTAATCAAAATTTTAAAGTTTTCTATTTTCGCAAATTTATTGCCGACGATATCGTTTTACAAATCTTTCTCGTGCAAAACAACTCCGTTTTGTTTAAGCGTTTGTTGAAGTTTTACTATATCGATTTTAGTCAAATCCGAGCAAACCGCCAAAGCCGTGCCCGCCGCTTGACCCGTAACCGCGCAACAAGGAATTACCCTTGCAATATCCCACATTGCGCCCGCCGCCGACATACACCTGCCCGCCGCGGCAAAATTTTTAATTTGATTATTGTATAGCGAACCAAGCGGAATTTCAAACACCGGACCTCTCTTTCTCCAATCGGAAATAAGTCCCAACGAATCGCTAAATTCCTTGTGACTGTCACTTTCACGCAATACGTATTGTCCTAAAAGTCTCCTTGTCATGCGGATTTGCGGTATCGTGGCGATGGTCGTTACGTCGTAATCGGGGTCGGCTTCGCAACGTTTTACATAGTCGTTTAAAAGCGATTTATGTGAAAGTTGGGTCATTTCGGACAACTCTTCGCCGTCTGTTCCTAAAAACCTTCTGTTTGAAAGCGACTGCACTTTCGCTCCGTTTTGCTGCTTTTCGTCGCTGTTGTCGCACACGCCCAACGTGTTTAAATTTACCTTGCCTTTTGTAAAATTATAATACCAACTTGCAAGCGGATTTTTGTCCTCGTTGAGTTCGCACGGGAGAGATAAAAACTTGGCGATATCGCAATCGCCCGTCGCGTCTACTACGCCCTTTGGCGCAATGGCAAATCTGCCGGACTTGTTTTCAAACACCACGTAATTTACAAAACCGTCCTTTGCGTAAGCGTTGACGGCAACCGTTCCGTACAAAATTTTTACGCCGCTTTTTAAAAGCAATTGCTCCATATCGATCGCAAACAAGTTGGGGTTAAACACCACCTCGTATCTCGCGGTTTTTTCGTTTTTTACAGAGTCGGGATTTTTTATCCAATCGTCATAGCCCACCCCTTGATAAACCTTGCGCGAAACCGACAATTTCAACAATTCTTCCGCAAGACCGAAACTGACTTGTCTGCCCGTTCCGTCGCAAATGGGGAGATATACCGCCACGAGTCCAGCCGTAGCAAGTCCGCCCAAAATGTATTCTCTTTCGCAAAGAATTACTTTTTTATTGAGTCTCGCCGCCGAAAGCGCAGCCGCAACGCCCGCAATTCCGCCACCGCAAACAAGCACGTCGCACTCTTCTTTTACCGCTGTATTTAAAGTTTCTTTAATCATGTTTTTACTTCCTTTTTTACTCTATAATTGATTTTATCATTAAATATTTATCTTGTCAATACTCGTTAAATTTTTAGTAAGTAATCAAATAACTACAGTATAATTTAATAAAAATTTTGCCTTTTCGATGAACGGCGGCGGTTTTATTGTTTTGTCTTTATGATTTTTGATTTGCGATTTTATTTTTACTGTTTTTCTCTAAACGTTTCGACTTTGTTGTCGTTTGAGTTTTATCGGTTTTGCTTTATTCGTTTCGGCTTAGCCGTTTTTTACTTTACCATTGCGATTTTACCGTCTCTATTTTACTGTTTTAACTTTATCCTTTTCAAGTTTACCATACGTTTATGCAGTTTAAAAGCAAAAACACCGATATAAAATCGGTGCTTTTAACGTGTTTTGTTATGTTTGTTATGTTTTTGGTATGTTTTAAATCGTTTTGACGACTTATTTTTATTTTCCCCTCGTTTATTCGGCTTTTTCTTTTACCGCGATCCACACTTCGCACTCGTAATCGGGGTTTGAAACGTCTTCCAACGGATAAACCTTAAAAATGATAAATGATAAACAGTTGCTTAAATGTAATCAAAATGTTTTTACGGCATAAAAATTTTTATTTTTAGTTTAATAAATTTTACGTTTTTACATATTGCATTGCAGAAATTATCAATTTGCAATATTCCAATTCAAGACCGCATAAATACCCCGCAGCCATTGACCTTTTTTCGCCAAACATTTCACTTCCGACATAAGTTTCAACCGCGCAGCCTTGGTGCATTATCGAATAAAAACCTAAAAAGATACTCAAAATATCAGTACATATTTCCTCTTCGATTTCAAAATTTATATCGTTGATATAAGCGAAATAATGAGTCAATTCATGAACGATAATAGCAGTTTGCCTATAAATTGAAAATTGCGAAGAATAGGTTATTAAAATATCAGCCCCGACCTCCGAATTTGCCCGAAACGTACCCAAACACCCATTAAACCGAGCGGTATATTGCTTGATTTTTAAATTGATGTAGTTGTAGTTAAGTTTTAAATATTCGCAAACCGATTTTATAATTTCTTTTATAATGCACCTCTTCTTAAAATTTGAATATTTACCGTAATCGCGATATTTATTTACAATATCGACAACGTTTTGTGGCGCATTTAAACAATAATTAAACCAAGTTTTACTTGCGACATATTTGCACAAGGTCATAAGGTCTTCTTGCCACTGAAAATCCCCTACCATCATTTACACTTAAATTGCTTACGAATAATATCTTTCAAGTTATTATTATGTAATTTACCATCGCCGTCTATATAAGAAACCGTATAATTTCTTGTGTATTGACGCTCTGCCCCGCAATGCGAACAACGGACTTCAAAATCAACCTCGGCTACGACTCTTCTTTCTCCTTCGGTCGTATTATTAACTGCCCAACTAACGTTATCGTAATTATACTTTTCGCCGCATTTGGGACAATACAAGCAACGCGCGTCTTTTAAATACGAAAAGCCCATAATAAAACAGGGAAAGGCAATAAAAAGAATGGCTATAACGCCAATCACAGCACTATTAAAGATTGCAAATGCGCAAACCGCCACAATGACAAATACCACTGCAACAGCGAGTAAAATAAACGCAGTTCTTAAACATTTTTTCTTAGGTGTCATATTATAATCTCCTTAAATCTTATTTATTGCGTCATGACAGCCTTATTCTATCACGCCCGATAGGCGTATGTCAAGCAATTTACGCCTATTAGTTGTAATATATTACATATGATTACTTTAAGTCAAATTCAGCAACAAATAGCGGAAGCGATTAAACAAAGCGGCATGACGCAAACCGAAATCGGAAAAAAGTTGGGGGTGTCTCAACAGTCGATTTCTCATTACGTCAAAGGTGACAAATTGCCGTCGTTAGATACCTTGGCAAACTTATGCGTATTATTAGACGTTGACCCGTCAGAAATATTATGCGTTAAATAATCGATGAAAAATTTTAAAAACATCTACAGATAATCACTCGCCAAGCGAGTGATTTTTTGCATGTAGCGCAAAAATTTGGCATTAAAAAAGTGCTTGTCTATCACTTGATAAAGGCAAGCACTTTCGTTTAATTTGAATATTTTATTTTGTTTTGCCGCAAAAAATACAATTGTTTAGTTTGTAAGTTTAATTTCTCGTTAGATTTTGCGTTTTTCTCTTTGCTTATGCGAGATTTTTCACGCAAATAATAATTACAAACAATTGCAAGCAAGTTTCCGATTTAAAATTAAATTTCGCATATTTTAAACAATGGTAAACCGACTGCACTCCTTGTTTATTCGGTTTTTTCTTTTACCGCGATCCACACTTCGCACTCGTAATCGGGGTTTGAAACGTCTTCCGACGGATAAACCTCGAACTCGACGTTTTCGGCGTATTCGTATTGCGAACTTTGCGGGAAAAACTCGGTCACTATTCTGTGATAAGTTTGCACGAAAGCGTCGGGCATTTTACCCTTACATTTAAACACAGCATAAGTGGCGGGCTTAATCGTGACTATCTCTAAATCGTCGTCGATTTTTCTTCCGTCGTATTCAACGCCTATTCCGTAAGGAAATTGCCTTGCGTTGAGTTCGGACGAAAAACAAACGCCCAACAACCCTTTCATTTGGGGGTTTTTAGGCAAACACGAAATAAGTCTGCCTACCGTTCCGTCAGCGGTAAACTCTTTCCACATTTCCGTAATGTCGGGCGTGGCGAATGCCGATTGCGGCTTGCCTACCTTTTTCCTTTTGCAAACGATTTGAAATTCGCCGCGTTTTTCAATTCTGTAATCCATTTTACTGCCTCCTGTTAAAATAAGTTTTACAGAAACGGGAGTAAATATTTTTACGTTTCCGCCGCGCTTTGCTTCGCTGGGCGAAATGCCGTGAAAACGAGTGAATGCGCGAGAAAAACTTTCGGGCGTGTCGTACCCGTACTTAAGCGCAACGTCGATAATTTTTACGTTTCCTTTAGAAAGTTCTTCGCCGGCGAGAGAGAGCCTTCTCATGCGAATATAATCGCCGAGCGACATACCGCACAAAATGCCGAATATTCTTTGAAAGTGAAACGAAGAAGAATACGCTTGCTTTGCCACTTCTTCAAAGTCTATTTCTTCGGTAATGTTGTCTTCAACGTAATCTATCGCGCGTTGTATTCCTTGTATCCAATTCATTTTTTTGCTCCCTTTTCTGTGAGTACAGTATACCGCAAGTCAAAACGTTTTTCTTGATTTTAAGTGCTTTTGCGTGTTATGAATATTTATCGTCAAACTTTTTGACGGGTTTTTCGCTTTTGGTTTTTGCGTTTGTGTCTTTTTGGTTGCGACTTTATATCTTTTGGTAAAAGTTTATGCGCGGCGCAATTTAATTTTAAAATCTTTATAATGAAAAACTTTTGTATAAAAATCTTTTAGTATAAAAAACGCCCTTGATTTTTTATTCGAGGGCGTTTCATAATAATTTATAATTTTAAAATTTTTACGCTTTCCACAAACCGTGAAGGTTGCAATAAGCGTAAACCGCTTCCACTTCGTCTCCGTCGCAAATCGCAAAACAAACTTCGGCGGGCTTATTAACGGGAAGACTTTTGCGTTGGTTTCCCTCTTTGGTTTTAAGCGAAACCCACGCGATATGGTGCTCTTCGGTCATCGGGTGAGCAAGTTCGCCGACCTTTACTTTTACCAAGTTGTTTTCGACGGTATATACGGGTACGTGCTTTTCTTTTGATGCGTCCACCGTGCCCGGCACGATTTCTTTCATTTCTTCTCCGCAACAAACCACGGGGACTCCCGTCTCTTTTACCACTGCGATAATTTGACCGCAATGAGCGCATTTGTAAAACTTCATTTCCATTTTTATTTCCTCCTTGGTTTAATTATTTGTTTTTGTATTTAAACCGCATTTTATCGGCGTTTTATTTATATAACACCCCGAAAATCTGCGCATTATTGTCAATTTTACCGCAAACGTATGCCGTAAAGATGACATTTTACGCGTTTATTCAACCGCGGGCTTTTATTCAGCCGTTGCACAATTCGGCAGCCAAACTTTCAAGTTCTGCAAGGTTTTCGTCGTTTACCGCAGAAACGATTTTCACGTTGTTTTGGGTAAACGTAAGGTTTTTGCTGCCTTCGAGCATGCTCTTCATTATCTTTGTCGCCATTGGCGTCCAAGTGCCGTTTTCTATAAAACCGACAGTTTTATTTTGGAAATTGCGCTCGGTAAGGTGATTAATAAATTCCTTCATATGCGGGAAAATATCCGCATTGTAAGTGGTTGTCGCAAGCACGATTTTGCCGTAACTGAACGCGTCGGCAACCGCTTGAGACATATCCGCGCGAGCGAGGTCGTAAACCTTTACTTCGGGACAATTTTTGTTTTTCAAAAGTTCCGCAAGTTTTTCGACAGCCTTTTTCGTGTGACCGTAAACAGAAGTGTAGAATATCGCCACACCCTCTTTTTCTTGCGCATAAGTGCACCAAATTTGATATAAATTCAAATAATAGCCGAGGTTTTTATCGAGCACCGGTCCGTGCAAAGGACAAATTTTTTGTATATCCAAAGCCGCCGCTTTTTTTAAAAGCGACTGCACTTGCACGCCGTACTTGCCGACTATTCCAATATAATAACGGCGAGCCTCGTCTGCCCATTCTTCGCTTATTTCTTCGTCGAGCGCACCGAACTTGCCGAACGCGTCCGCCGAGAAAAGCGTTTTTTCGGTTTCGTCGTAAGTGACGATAACTTCGGGCCAATGCACCATGGGCGCGGCAACAAATTTAAGGTTGTGTTTGCCGAGCGACAGCGCACTTCCCTCTCCGACGACTATTCTTCTGTCTTCATAATCGCAACCGAAGTAGTTTTTCATCATTTGAAAAGCCTTTGACGAAGAAACTATGACCGCTTTTTTATAAAGATTCATAAAAACGTCAACGTTTGCCGAGTGGTCGGGCTCCATGTGCTGAACGATGAGATAATCGGGCTCGCGACCATTTAAGGCGTTTTGCAAATTATCAAGCCATTCTTGAGTGAAATTTTGGTCAACCGTATCCATAACTGCGATTTTTTCGTCTTTAATAACGTACGAATTGTAAGACATACCGTTTTTTACGGGGTACTGCCCTTCAAACAAATCGATTTTGTGGTCGTTGACGCCGACGTATAAAATATCTTCCGTAACTTTCATTTTTTACCTCTTTTAAAAATATGCTCTGCGACTTTTTATAGTTTTTTAGCGTAGCGCAAATAAAATTTTATCTTTAGCCGAACGAAATTTTCCATTCGTCCATTGATTACGTTTTATATTTTACGCAATATTTTCTATATAGCCCGAGAGATTTTATCCGAGCAATATAAACGCACGCTTTATATTGCTCGGATAAAATCTCTAAATATTTAAATTTATTATATTTTTCAGTTTTAGAGTATTACAAAATAACAAGGCTCTCAAACTATTTTCCGTTGTTAAAAAACGTTGAAAATGTTTTAGAGTATTACAAAATAACAAGGCTCTCAAACATTCGACATTCAAAACACCTTCCGCAAGGAGTTTTAGAGTATTACAAAATAACAAGGCTCTCAAACATAGGATATAAACACATTTTTTCTTTTCTCGTTTTAGAGTATTACAAAATAACAAGGCTCTCAAACACAAAGTTAAGCATAAAAAAATACAACCGTGTTTTAGAGTATTACAAAATAACAAGGCTCTCAAACATAAGTTCCACCAAGCAAATCTAATCGAGTGTTTTAGAGTATTACAAAATAACAAGGCTCTCAAACTAAATTTCGTAAGCCTAACATTTTGCTTATGTTTTAGAGTATTACAAAATAACAAGGCTCTCAAACTCTAACGAATAATTTAACTTGTTGATTTTTGTTTTAGAGTATTACAAAATAACAAGGCTCTCAAACCTCAAAGTAAGGATAAAAGCGCGTACCGCCGTACGGTTATTTTGTAAAACAAACCTTTCTTCGCATTAAGTATACTATATTTCAGTGTAGTTTTCAAGTATTTCGCATAAATCTTCTGTGATAATTATTGCTTGCTCGCTTTGTAAAAGCGGGCGTTTTTTGCCGCTTTCGATTAAAAGCAAACTCACCTTTTGCAATTCGCAATGTTTATACAACTCTTCAAGGTCGTCATCGGACAAAACGTCTTTTAGCCCCACGAAGACAAAAAACTTTACGTTTTTTAATTGAATAAACATATTGACGTAGCAAATTATTTTTTCAAGCAAACCGTCGTAATTGCATGCGGGCTTAACAGAACACGTTTTTAAAATATCTTCAACGGTAGTTTCGCTGAAATCTATGGCAAAATCAACCGTTTGGCAAAGGTCTTGCAAAAAAATGCTTAAAAGCGAATTGATTTTGTTTAGTTGTAAAATAAATTCGCCCTCTTGAAAGTTTGACTGAAGTTTTTTATATAACAAATTCACAATTTTTTTATCGGTAAAATCAAACGAAAAACAACTTTGTATAATTTCTCCGCATTTTAAAGGAGAAAGCGCGGTTTGTCTCTCCCAAAAAGTAAATTCGCTCATCTCACCTTGCATCGCTTTAATCATCTGCACGACAAAATTAAAATATTCGCGCGGGTTTTCCACAATTAATAAAGACGGCTTTTCGTTTGTCAAATTTATGGGCGTTTCTATTTTTGCGTTTACTACGTTTATCATACTTCGATCAACCTATCCATACTTTCTTCGACTAAAAATTGTTTTTCGCCCACAAGATAATCGATGCGGGCAAACTGATTTTCGGTAATTTCAAGCAATTCGATTATTCCGTCGGGCGGTATGTTTTTTGAAATTTTTTCTTTAACCGCCCCACTCGCCACGTTGTTTACGACAAGTTTTGAATAAACGGATTTTTGCATCATTATAAAGCCGTTTTTTATCAAATACTTGTGAAAAACGGAATAATCGTGTCTTTGTTTTGCCGTTTCCATGGGTAAATCGAAAAATAACAACAGTCTCATATATCTATTATTCATATTGCACCGCAATATCGCAAGGAAATATTATTTCGTCGGGTTTTTCTTCGTCCATGGCAAACAAAACACTTTTTACGTACAGCCTTATGGCGACGTCCAAAGTGGTGTTTTTGCCGTCGAATACGCAATTGTAATTTAATACGTTTGCCATTTTCTTTTTAAAATCTTTATCTTGACTTTCAAGGGAAAAGGCGGTTTCGTCCGCCACCGTGCGCAACGGCTCGATTAAATCGCACGATAAATTGAATTGATTAAATTCGTTGTCGTGCATTATGCCGAGTTGAGTGAGATATCCGCTCGCCGCAATTTCTCTGTTTATCGCAGATAAAATTATGGCGTAGCCGTAATCGAGACAACCGTTGACAAACCCGCCCGAACGCCTACTTATGCCGCCCGGTAGCATGCAATTGAAATACACTTTGGCGGCGTGACCTTCCCTATTGGTTTTGTCTCCGCTTACAACCGCGGCGGCGTACTCGTCAAGCATTTGACTTTCTTTTAAAAAACCGTTTGAAAAAAGCACTTTGGCTTGATTTTGTATTTTGCGCTTTACGATTACTTTCCAAACTTCGCCTTTTACCTCTTCTTTCCATGATAGTTGCATTTTATAACGTTTAGAAGTGTTGTGCGCACCGTAATACGGCACTAATTCGGTTTGCGGATTACATTTTTCGTCGCAAAATATTACTTTAACGTTGTTTTTTGAAAGTTCGCACATCAACGCCGCCGTAAGCGATACGGCAGTGCTTTGTACGATAAGCGTATTTATTTCGTTGACGTAAATGCGCTTTTCGGTTTCCCCCCTCACTATTAAATAGTTAAGACGGAATTCCAATTTGCAGCGCGAATTTACTATTACCGTCCTGAAACCCATAATTATATCTTTTGTTCTCTTAAAGTAAGCCCGCAAGGCGATTGATGAACAAGCACAACTTCGGCTTTTGTAATGTCTTTATTAATACGCAATAAGCCTATGCTTTTACCCTTCTTTTTACCGTCTTCTGTTACTCCAAAAATTAATGATAAGTCAGACAACTCCGCATTACATTTAAAGAATTTTAAAATTTGCAAAAGCACAAGCGATTGATTTAAAGTGCTTAAATTGGTAAATTTCTCTCTTGAAGTTTGCAACGTTTCTAAAAAACTTGAAAATGCGCTTATTCCCACATATAAACCGCTTGATAACCTATTTATAAATTCGTCGTATAAGGCAATATTATTTTGCTTGTTTACTTCCAACTTGACTTCTTTAAAGCGGTTTGTCTTTATTAAATAAGTTTCGGCGTCTTTATCGCACGTTTGGTTTTTGTCCATTTCCGCCACCTTTAAAAGCGCGTTGACGTACTCGTCCGTTTTTCCGTCCGTAAACATTTGCACCGCATTATACATTACAATTTGATTTCCCGTAACGCCCGCAATATAGCAAGGCATACCGTTGTATTTGATAAGTTGCTTAATCTTTAACTTCGGCACAAGAATTTTGGGATTAGTCAAATAAGATTCAAAATACTCTTGCACGGCGTTGGGGTTGTTCTTTAAATTATAAGTGACAAGCACGGGCACAGCCTCGATAGTTTTTATAATTTTACCCTTTTTGCCTTCCGATTCGACTACCGCGAAATAAGCAGTGTTTTGAGATTTATAGCCGCCGTATTTTGCGCAGTCTTTAAGGGGAGAACCGCTCTTTCTGGGCGCGTTTACGCCCGTATCGTCGTGCGGATAAACTGTTTGATTATAAAATTCACCTTTACCGCAATAAGTATACCTCGTTACGTTTATGCTGCGTTGCTTTTTAAAGGTTTCTTTTACTTTAACAAGCGTTTTGTTGTCGTCGCTCGTCCATGCGCCCTTTACATTGCGGAAAAACAACGTTTTTAAATTGTACGTGCGCCATTTGTCGCCGTCTTGACGGAACATTGACATAGGCGTTGAAAAACACGTGTCATATACGTTGCCTACCACGATATTGAGATATGCGTCTTTTGCGTGGTGAAGGTCGTTTGTCTCTCTACACTTGACCAAACCCACTTTACTCTTGAAATCGGATACGTTTTTGGCTTTGCTGTATACTATTTTTGTGTCGGGATATTTTTGCGCTAATAATTCGGCAACGGCTTTCGCAGTTTGGTCTGTAATCGTCTTTTGACGGTTGATAAAGTCGTTGTAATCGTCTTCGTCAAGCGGTTTCGTCCTTATAAGGCGTTTATAAGTCGTATCGGAAATCAACCCACTTTTATTATTCGAAGTCTTTTGATGCAACAATTCCCAATGTTTTTTGACGTCTTTGCCCAAAATTTCATTAGGTATGGGATAACGGTCGGCTTTTATTGCGTTGCACGACCTTTTTACAAGCACTTTGTTGTCAAGACTATCGTCTTTTATATATGTGCGCGGTAAAATATGGTCTACGTCATATTGGTTTGTATTTAAACCGTCAAGGTCGATTTGCTCTCCCGAATACATACATTTGCCGAGTTGACGATAATATAAATACAACCTTTCTTGCCTAAGTTTTAAATCGCTTTCATTCGTGAGACTTTCGGTAAGTGGTTCTATATTGTCAATAGTTTTGTACTTTTCTAAAAGTTGTTTTTGACGGGACGATTTTCTGCCGGCGTCGCCTTTTACCCCATCTTCTCTCGTTACTTCGATAAAAATTTTGTCGGGCGTTTTGCCTATGGCTTGAATATACTCGTCCGCCATTTTAAGCGACTGCCAAATTCCGCGGCGCACTGCGGGCGAAACGTATAATTTTTCTATATCTTCATATTTTATTTCGCTTTGTTTTTCGCCGTTTTCCTCTTTAATCACATCGCCGAAATTATATCTTTCGTCAAACAAAATTTGATTTAAGTTTTCGTTGGTCTCGTACAAAACGTCCAAAATGCTTACAAATTCGCCCGTCGTTTTGTCGATGCCTTTCATTTCGGTCAAAAATCTCTTTGATAATCTGCCGAAATCTTTAAACACAAGCCCTTTAAGTTGCTTTAAATTATCTTTGATTATTTGTATTTTACCGAAATTTCTCTCGATTAAATCGACAACTATGTTTTTGTCCGTATTAAGGGTGTGCCACAAAATTATTTTTTCGCACACACTGTCTTCTTTTTGTATATCTTCGTCTACGAAATCGCCCAATATGTCTTTAAGTTGAAGATACGATGACATCGTAGCGTTTAACTGCCCGTCTTTGCCCGAAATTATAATCGCCTTTTTCTCCTCTTCGGATATAATTCCGCGGCGAACGAGCAAGTCTTTAATCGCATTGTCGGTTACTTTTTTCTTCGTCAAGAAAAGTTGATTAAATATATCTTGCTTTAAAGCCACGCTTATGGGTTCGTCGTTGATTTTTAATTTGTTTATTTGGTTTAAAACGTTGTATTTTTGATAAATTATAGAGGCTTTGGGCAAAACGTCTTCGCCGTATAAATAACTGCATTTATTCGTCATACGGCGCATGAAATTTTCGTTGCTTTGCGCTTTGTCTATAATTTCGTCAAAATTCCACGGCGTAATTTTGCCCTCGGCTTTTCTCACCGCCCAGCCGTTTGCGCCCGCAAGCGGACCGACAAAATATGGTATTCTATACAAAAATATCTTTTTGATTTTGTCTTTTATACACTCCGTTTCGGGGTGAATTTTTGCCATATTTGCGAGAATTTTATTCAGTTCGTCTTCGTTGACTTGGTGGGGGAAAAGTCCGTTGTCGGCGTGAAGAATTTTAGGTAAAAACGTCTTCGCTTCTATTTCGGCAAGTATTTTTTCTTTAGTTTCTTCGTCCGTTACTTGCGTGAGCGAAGTTATAAATTTTTTAAGGCACGGCAAAAATTCGTCGTACTGTGCGGGGGTTGTTTTCTTTTTGTCCCCGCCCTTTTTGGTAAAACCGACGTATTTTGCATAATTATTTTCCTTTCCTATGACTTTGAAAAGCGAGTTGTATTCTTCTCTCGTGGCGTTGTTAAGCACGAAATCTTTTAAAAGTCTTAAATCGGCTTTGTGTTTTTCGTAAAGGTCGATCATTGCGGAAGAAATATCTTCTTTGCCTTCGAGCAACTTTTCAAAAGTGACGAAATTGTATATCGCCCTTATGCTTTCAAGCAGCGAAAAATCGTCCGAATAAGTGGGGCGCATCGCCTCGAAAGTCTCATCCGTGAGGTCTTTAAAGGAAAACGATTTTTCTTCTTGATAATTGTCGGCAAACAGTTTTTCGGGCTTTATCGTATAACCGCAAATGCCTTTTATTATTTCTTTTCCCGTATTTGAAGTGACACCGAACAAACTTTCAAGTCTTTTTTGCTTGTCTTTGCCGTAAGTAAGCAAAATTTCTTTGGCTTCGTGAGATTTGTTTACGTCGAAATTAGGCGCGTCTTCGTCGAACAAGTCGCCGCACACCGCGTTTAAATTTTCAATAAGTTTGGTTATGTCTCTGATATCAGCCATTCCGCCCTCGAACAAGAAATGTCCGCGGTATTTTATAATGTGATGAATTGCAAGATAATAAAGCCGCAAGTCCTCTATCGGCTGGGTCATCAACGCCTTTCTTAAATGGAAAATGGTAGAATATTCTTTATGGAAATCCTTATCCGTATACCCTTTGTCGGCAAACAAGTTGTTTTTATTCCCGTTTAAAAGTCCGTTTTTGTCCTCGGGGTAATATTGGCTGTCGTTTAAACGCATAAAAAACGTTTCGTCCTCGATAAACGGGGCGAATACGCCTTGCAAAAACTTAATGCGTTCTCTTCTTCTCACAATGCGGCGGCGAGCCGTTCTGAAATTTCTCCTTTTAACGGCGGTTTCGCTTTCGTCGAACAAGCGCACAGCCCAACAATCTTTGCCGTTTGCGCGCAGCAAAGAATATTCTTCGTCGGTACACGCCATACCTACCGAATTTGTGCCTATGTCCATTCCTAAATAAAATTTATCCATTTTTCCTCCTTAGTATTGACTTTTGTCTTGCCGTATGATATAATGTAGTTACAAAATAACAAGGCAAGTTCAAATAAAACTTTTGTCTAATCACTTATTCGCATTGGCGAACCGCTCTTCCTTTTCGGAAGAGTTTTTTCTTTTCTCTTTTTACTTTTGTTCTTTTTGTCCTTTTGCTTTTGCGAATTTATTAAACCTTTTTATAATTATAACACATATTGACGATTAATTCAATACCCATTTTATCCGCTTTTACTCGCGCATTATTGCAACTATTTCGTGGGCGTATCTCAATGGCAAATCAAAAACGCCTTTAAGCGTGGAAAAACCAAATTTCCGCTCGACTTAAAGGCGTAAAAAGAAAAAATTAAAAGACAGTACGTAAAAACTACGCACTGCCTTTTAAAAATATATGATAAGGGGGAAAATGATGAGCACTTTTAAGTAACCGAGAGAAGATTCATTTCTTCCGTCCCTCTGATTACAACGATATAATACCACTTTATTTTTTATTTGTAAAGCGTTTTTACATATATTTTTTAATTTTTTTGAAAAATTTTTTAAACGTCAAAAATTATTGTAATTAGCCTATTTTTCACACTTTTTAACACGAAAAGTATATTATAACCAATATTTTCCAAATTAAAGTGATATATTACAACTATTTTTGTTTGTGTTTTGATTTACACAAAAATAATTGTATTTTATTAAATTTCCACACTTTTGTGTTGGTAGCAACCATTTTTATTGTTATTTTTATGCAAATTCTGCTATTTTTAAGTTTTTGCGCCCGTTTTTGACGAGTTTTAAAAGTTTTTAAAACATTTATCGCCGTTTTAAAAAACCAAAAAATTTATTTTGCCGTTTTTAAAGCGATTTTAAAACAATTTAAAAGTGGCGTAAAATCATTTTTAATTGCCGCAACACCTAAAATTATATCCATTTATTGCGGATATTCGCTCGGCAGTCACGACTATTAAATAAAATATAAAGCCAAAAACACAATTTAATTAAAGTTTCCGCTTTGCCATTCGCGCTTTCAAAAATATCTTCGCTAAAAGGCGCGTTCGCGCCTAAATTATACACTTAAATTACGCGCTTAAATTACATACTTAAATTACGTGTTTACACCTAAATTAGTTGTTGAGTTTGTTGTAAATGGAATTGATTATCACGTCCAGCGCGACGGAGTTATGTCCGCCCTCTGGCACGATTATATCGGCACGCCTTTTGTAAGGCTCGATAAACTGCTCGTGCATGGGTTTTACGGTGGTGAGATATTGCATAACTACCGAATCGAGCGTTCTGCCCCTTTCTTTTACGTCGCGCATTATTCTGCGCAAAATTCTCACGTCGGCATCGGTATCGACGAATATTTTTATATCGAGCAAATTGACGAGTTTAAGGTTTTCAAAAAGCAAAATGCCCTCGATAATAATTATATCTTTGCTATCGAGCCTTACCGTCTCTTTCTTCCTCGAATGAGTGGAATAATCGTATAAAGGCATATCGACGGAAAGTCCGTTTTTAAGGTCGGTCAACTGCTTTATTAAAAGGTCGGTATCGAACGCGTCGGGGTGGTCGTAATTGACTTTCGCCCTTTCGCTTAAACACATATCTTCATTGTTTTTATAATAATTGTCCATACCGACGAGAATTGCTTTGTCTTGAAAGGCGTCGTAAATTTTTTGAGATAAAGTCGTTTTCCCGCTGCCCGTGCCGCCGCACACTCCGATAATCACTCTACCCATTTTACCCTCTCCTTTGCTGTTCTTTTTGGCGTTTTAACCAGCATCTTCTGCACATAGCGACGTATCTGTCGTTTCCGCCGATACACACTTGGTCGCCCGTTGTGACGATATTCCCCTTGTCGTCGAGTCTTGCGTTTACGGTAGCCTTTGCCCCGCATTTACAAACCGACTTAATCTCGCTTATGGACTCGGCAATTTCAAAAAGTCTTTTGCTACCCGGGAACAAGTGAGTCGTGAAATCGGTGCTTAAACCAAAACACAACACGGGTATGTCTTTATCGATGACGATTTGCCCGAGTTGGTCGACTTGTTCGGGCGTCAAAAATTGACACTCGTCCACAATAATTACGTCGCAATCGGAATGTTTAGTCTCGTAAAGTCGGTATAAATTTATATCTTGTCCGACCGTAATCGCCGTTTGAGACAAACCTATTCTCGACTTGACTATATCCGCGCCGTCGCGCGTATCTATAGAAGGTTTGACGAGCATAACCTTCATGTTTCGCTCTTCGTAATTGAACTTCGTGATAAGGGCTTGCGCCGTTTTAGAACAACCCATCGCCCCGAATTTAAAATAGAGTTTTGCCATGATTTCCTCTTTTGTTTTTATTTTATTTGTTGTAATTTAATTCGACTATAAGCAAATAATTTGCGATGTAAAACGCAAGTAAAATCGCCCCGTTGAAAATAAAAATTTTCACTTCGCAAGACACAAGCAAATTATCCCGTTGTGAAAAATACCCACCGTAAAACGCAAGCAATTTATTTTTTCCACGCAAACAGAAAATTATCCACCGCAAGGCGCAATTAAAAATTTTACCTTGCACGCAAAACTTTACACTGCAAGATATAATTAAAAATTTCGTCTAACTAGCAAAAACTTTGCACGTCAAGTAAAAGTTTTCCTTACATTTTAAAGCAAATATTTTTACCGAAAAAACGATTACGCCGCCAAAACTTGCTAAATTGCAAAACGCAAGCGCATACTTAAGTCTATGTATGCGCTTTTATTTTTGGTAAAATTTGTTGCCTATTATTTTTAGTAAATATTATTGCCGAAAGGTTTTAAATAATTTTAAATCGTCTTTAATTTTATCTTATCGTTGCAAAAATCAACGGGCGCGGCTGCGACTTTTCTTCGCCGATTTTAGTCGCGTTTAAAATAATTTCTTTTGACCTTTCAAAAAGTTTTTCGTCGTTTGCGTAAAGGGTTGCGATTTCTTCGCCCTTTTGCACGAAGTCGCCCGTCTTTTTCTTTAAAATAATACCCGCGGTATAGTCGATTTTATCCTCGATTTTGCTTCTGCCAGCACCGAGATTTAAACTTGCAAGTCCGTATTCTTCGGCGTTGACGTTTTGAATATAACCCGCATTTTCGTTCAAAACCGAATAAGTATATTTAGCCTTTTTAAAGTTGTCGGTATTTTGAATGTAATCGCCGTTACCGCCCTGCGCTTTTACCATTTCTGTCAGTTTTGCGAGAGCCGTTCCGTCCGAAATTGACATTTTTGCCATTTCTTCGCACTTTGAATATTCGCCTTTACCCGCAAGATAAAGCATGTTTGCCGAAAGTGCGATACTCAAATCGTACAAATCCTTAGGTCCGTTTCCTTTAAGGGTATTTATCGCCTCGATCACCTCGAGCGAATTGCCTATCGCGTTGCCGAGCGGTCTGTCCATATCGGTGATTAGCGCGGTCATTTTTTTGCCCGAACGTTTACCGATATCCACCATTATAGATGCGAGTTTTTTGCTGTCGTCGATAGATTTCATAAACGAACCGCTGCCCGTTTTTACGTCGAGCACGATGCAGTCGTCGTCGGCAGCAAGTTTTTTACCCATGATGCTTGACGCGATTAAAGGCATGCTGTCAACCGTTGCCGTCACGTCGCGCAAAGCGTAAAGTTTTTTGTCGGCTGGGGCGAGTTGCTTGCTTTGACCTATTATCGCAATGCCGATTTCGTTTACTTGTTTTATAAACTCTTCTTCTGAAAGCGTGGTTTTAAAACCGTCGATAGACTCGAGTTTATCCACAGTTCCGCCCGTGTGACCGAGCCCTCTGCCGCTCATTTTTGCAACTTTAATGCCGAGCGAAGCGACTATGGGCGCAACGACGAAACTCGTTTTGTCCCCGACGCCGCCCGTAGAGTGCTTATCGACCCTTATGCCGTTTACTGCCGAAAAGTCGAGTTTTTCACCCGAATCTCTCACTGCAAGCGTCAAATCGGTAGTCTCGCGGATAGTCATATCTTTAAAATAAATAGCCATGCAAAGCGCGGCGGCTTGATAATCGGGAATATCGCCCTTTGAATATCCGTCTACAAACCAGCGAATTTCCTCGGTGGAAAGTTCTTGTCCGTCGCGTTTTTTCTTTATTATGTCATACATTCTCATAAGCAAATTCCCCTTTAAATTTCTTTACCCGTAAAGGCAAACGGCAACAATTCGTTTAAAGTATACGCTTTAAACTCGCTTGAGTTGCCGAGCAAAATTTTAAAGTCTGCGTTTGTAAATTCAGCCATTACTTGTCTGCAAACGCCACACGGCGCACAGAACGAAGCGGACTCTTTTTCTCTGCCGCCGACAATGGCGATAGCGACAAAATCTCTCTCTCCGTCGGACACCGCTTTGAAAAAAGCGACTCGTTCGGCGCATACGGTTGGCGTAAACGCGGCATTTTCTATATTGCAACCCGTGTAAACTTTTCCGTCTTTACACAAAAGCGCAGCCCCGACTTTAAAGTGAGAATACGGGGTATACGCCCCCTTTCTCGCCTCTTCGGCTGAAATCATTAAGTTTTGATAAATTTCGTTTTTCATAATCATTTTCCCGTTTTCGGACTACTGCGCCGAACGTTTTATAAACCCGTTTAATAAATGAGTTTTAAAAATCTATTTATCAAATCGACTTATTAAATCGGCGCGCCCGAAATTCTATTTTAATATTTACTGCTTTTAAAACGCCCTTTATAAACGTCCGTACATCGACGTAAATACATAGGCGTATACACAACGATGCAAGCGCATTTAATTTATTAAAACACGTTTAATTTGTGCAATTGTTTTTTATTCAAAACAAAGATTTAAACAAATAACATAAAACCGTTTTGCTTAAAGGCGCAAAAGTTTACGCCTTTAAATTTCAAAAAAACTTTATTTTATAATTTAATTCTTTTTTACTTCGTTGTAAAAACTTGTACCGAAAGTGTCCTCTTGATTTACCCCGAACATATCGAGTACGGTTGCGGAAATATCGGCAAAACTACTTCTCGTGTGCAAATCGACTCCGCTTTTAATTCCTTTTCCGTAAATAATCATCGGCGTATACTCTCTCGAGTGGTCGGTGGACGGCGTAGAAGGGTCGCAACCGTGGTCGGCTGTGATGATAAGCGCGTCGTCGTCTTTCATATCTTTTATAAACCCGCCCAAAAATTCATCGAATTGAGTCATTGCCGCGGCATAACCGTCAACGTCGTTTCTGTGTCCGTACTTCATATCGAAGTCAACAAGATTTACAAAACACAAGCCGTTGAAGTCTCTGTTTTGCATTTCTTTAGTCACTTGCATACCGTTGTCGTTGCCAGTCGTGCGGTTACTTTCACTCACACCGTCTCCTGCAAAGATGTCAAAAATCTTACCGACGGATATTGTAGCGTAGCCGTTTTTCATTAGTAAATCGAGCATTGTCGTCTTGGGCGGAACAAGCGAAAAATCATGTCTGTTGGACGTCCTTACAAAGGGATATTCGCCCGCGAACGGTCTTGCAATTACTCTGCCGACGCCGTGTTTTCCGCACAAAATTTTTCTCGCTATTTCGCAGTAACGGTACAATTCTTTTACCGGCACGACGTCTTCGTGCGCCGCTATCTGGAACACGCTGTCTGCCGACGTGTACACTATAAGCGCGCCGGTTTTTATGTGTTCTTCGCCGTAATCTCTTATTACGTCAGTGCCCGAATACGGCTTGTTGCACAGCACTTTTCTGCCCGTCTGTTTTTCAAACTCCTCGATTATTTCGTCGGGGAAACCGTTGGGATAAGTGGGCAACGGGTTTTCGGAAATTATACCCGCAATTTCCCAATGCCCTATGGTCGTGTCTTTACCCATGGACTTTTCTTGCATTCTCGCAAAACTTGCAAGCGGCGCGTCAACTCCTCCGCCTACACCCTCGATATTAAACAAGCCCAATTTTTTGAGATTCGGGCAATTAAATTTCGGCGATTTTCTTATTGCGCCGAGGGTATTACTTCCCTCGTCGTGCCATTTATAAGCGTCCGGGGCTTCGCCTACGCCCATGCTGTCAAGCACAATTATAAACACCCTTTTCATATTATATTCTCCTATATATCTTTTTGTATTCTTTTGTTATGTCTTTCTTACGCGATTTCAAGCGCGATTTCCATCATTTTCGTGAAAGAATTTTGTCTTTCTTCGGCAGTCGTGTTTTCTTCGGGATAAACGAAACTATCGCTTACCGTACAAATACACAAAGCCTTTTTACCCGCTCTTGCGGCGTTGCAGTACAATGCGGCACTTTCCATTTCTACGCCCAAAACGCCCATATTTGCCCATTTCATATCCGCGCCGGATTCGTTGTAAAAAATATCCGAAGAGAAAATGTTGCCTACTTTATATTTTACGTTTGCCTTTTCGCAAGCGTCCACAGCCTTGCGCACCAAATCGAAGTCGGCTATCGGGCAGAAAGTCCCGGGCAAACCGTACTGCATTGCGTAATTTCCGTTTGTGCACGCGCCCATGGCGATTACTATGTCTCTCGCGTGCAAATCTTTGTCGAACGCTCCGCAAGAACCTACCCTTATAATGTTTTTAACTCCGTAAAAATTGAACAATTCGTACGAATAAATACCTATCGACGGTTGACCCATACCGGAAGCCATAACCGACACTCTTTTACCCTTATAATACCCCGTGTAGCCGTTGACTCCCCTTACGTTGTTTACAAGCACTGCGTCTTGCAAAAAGTTTTCCGCAATGAATTTAGCACGGAGCGGGTCACCGGGCATAAGCACCGTTTCGGCAAAATCGCCGTATTTGGCGGTAATGTGCGGCGTGGGTACGTTGGGATGTAATTCTTTATTTTCCATTTTCTTTCTCCTTATATTTAAAAACCGTTTATATTTAAAATTTTAGTTCGTTTTATTTTTGTTTGTTGTTTTATTTTATTGCTTTATTGCCTTGCTTTTTATTTTAATTTTATTGTCTTGCTTTCTTATTTTAATCGCGCAAAGTTTCGCTGAAAACGTTAGTTTCATATTTTCTTGCTCATTTATAAACTTTTATACGCATTTAAAATTTTTTATGTGTTTATATTTTTTGTTTAAGTTTAAAAATTTTTGTACGTTTATATTTTTTCTTTGAGTTTAAAATTTTTTGCACGTTTATAAATTTTTATGCGTTTATATTTTTTGTCCGAGTTTAAAAATTTTTCGCACGCGGGTTGAACCCTTTTTAATTTTGCAAACGCTAAATACGGAATTATCTGCTTTAATTATTTACGATTACGCAAAATTATTATTTCTACCGATTTCAATTACGTTTTATGTTTTTAGTCCTTACCGTTTTGCCGTTTTTATGCGCACCGTTTTGTGTAAAAGTGACAAATTGCGGCAATTAAACGCGATTTACACGGCAAAATTATTTGAGTTTTATTTGTTTTCTTGTGCTTTAACTATTTTGACTATACGCGAAGTTCCGAGCCTATCCGCGCCGAGCGAAATAAAATCTTCGGCGTCTTTAATTGACGAAATACCGCCCGCCGCTTTGATTTTTACGCCTTTGCCGACGTGCTTTTTAAAAATAATCACGTCCTCTTTGGTTGCTCCGGCGGTGGAAAAACCGGTGGAAGTCTTTATAAAATCAGCCCCAGCCTCGGTCACGACCTTGCACATTTGTATTTTTTCTTCCTCGGTTAAAAGGCACGTTTCGATTATTACTTTTAAAATTTTGTCCTTGCACGTGCTTTTTAAAAGAGAAATTTCCTCTTTAATTTTTTGATAATTGCCCGACTTTAAATCGCCGAGATTAATTACCATATCGATTTCGTCCGCGCCGTCGTTAAGCGCAACTTGCGTTTCGTAATTTTTTACTTCGGTAGAATTGTAACCGTTGGGGAAACCGATAACCGTGCAAATCGGTAATTTATCACCGACGTATTCTTTTGCGCGTTTAACGTAACAAGGCGGAATACAAGCCGAAGCCGTGTGATATTTTATTCCGTCATCAAGCACTGTTTTAATTTCTTCCCACGTGGCAGTGGTAGAAAGCAACGTGTGGTCGCATTTTGAAAGTATTTCTTTTATATCCATGTCGCACCTCTTAATTAAATTTTAATGGGGTTTTTGCCTTGAAAAATTGCAAATTTTGCAAACTTTTTAAGTCGTACACTCCGCAATTTAATTTTGTTTTTATATGTTTTTGTATCATATAATTTTGAGTCTTTTACGTACCTTAAAAACGTTTGTAACCTATATCTTTCGTCCGCTTTCGCGAACCGCAATAAAAATCAAAATTTTTATTGCAACTCAAATTGCAATATAATAAATTGAACCACTTTCATTATATTATAAACGCGAAGTAAATTTTGAATTATTTTCAAAATTTGCGCTATCGTGCTACGCAAAGTTTTACTTTGCTCTTCTCGTTTGCAATATAATAAATTGAAAACCCTTGCGAGCAAGTTTTCAATTTATTATATTATAAATCAACCTATTATATTTGTCAAGGTGTGTTTTTTATTCGCAGGCAAATAAAATCGCCTTTTTTGCGCAAAAAAAAGAAACGCTTTTTCACTATGGCGTTTTGCCGCCGAAATGCTTTGCGTTTCTTGAAATCATTTATTAAAACTTTATAATCGGCACGTTTAAAATGCATAAACTTCCACCGACTTTACGTGCAAATTTGTTTATTTTACACAATGCGTATTGAGTAAACACGACAATTACTGTACTAAACTTTCATTGAATTTGTTGTATAAATTGCAAAGCGGAATAAAAAACATGCTTACCGTCAACAACGCGCAAACGCATTGCGGCACAAGCACGTAAATCGACGAATAAAAGTACGCAACCGCTACTTTACGATTAAATCCGCACATAATCGCCATAAGTAAATCGTCGAGTAGCGTAAAACACGCCGTGACGACAACCGCGCCCACAACAACAACGACAAGGTGTTTTATTTGCGTTTTTTTATCGAATAATTTCCCTATTCCGCCGAAAATCAATGCAAACACATTGTAATAAATAAGATACAGTAAAACAACGTTAGGATAAAACCCGAATATCAAACATCTAAGTAGCGAAAACGCCGTGGCAACCGCAACTCCTCTTAATCTGCCGAATACGTAACAAAAGCAAAGCAAAAGTACCGTTACTATTTCTACGCCCGCAATCGCGCTCAATACGAGTTGGGCGCCGATTAAAAGCGCGGTATACATGCCTATTAAGGCGATTTCTTTAGTCGTTTTCATTTTTTAAAACGTTTTGTAAACCCAAATATACAAGCATCCGTCTTTAATCTTCAAAGATTCCGCGCCGTATATTGCCGAGCCGTAAGTTTTGCCTTTATACTCAACCGTTCCCCAAGCAGTGTTTGCGTTGTCGGCATCGCTTGTGTAAAGCATCCAGCAAGAACTGTAATCGGCAGCATTTTTAATACCGTTGATAGACGTAATCATACCGTCGGCAATTTCAAAATTCAATTCTTTCGACTCTTTCAAACTGTTCATATAGTCAACCAAAGTGCTTTCGCTTGTAATCGTCATTTGGTCGTTAGACACGGTAATCGCAATGCATTTATCAGAATCGAACACAACCATAGAATTGTTTGGCAAACATGCAGTCATGCTAAACATCATGCAAACGGTCAAAATAAGTAAAATAGATTTAGTAATACGTTTCATATATACCTCCAAAATAAAAAAATCGCATACTTTTGGGCATGCGAAATAAAAGCCTTGCGGCTTTAATAACGTTTTTCCTTCTCTGCCCAAGAAAAAAGACATTCGTTTCGCGGCGGACAGGTAATCGGACTATAACCGTAATGACTGTTGCGGCGGATTTTCACCGCGCTTCCCCTGCTTTCTGCACTTGCAAGTCGCACCGTATATCTATTTTTCGTTTTCATTATATCATAGGTTGTTTTTTTTGTCAAAGATATATCGCTTTTTCTAAAACGTTTATGCGGTTATTTATTCCTTGACTAAACGGTTTAAAGGCAAAATAAAAGCCCGCCGAATTTAAAAAGGTGGGCTTATTATATTAATTTAATGCAAAAAATTTGTCAATTTTACACAATACGTATTGAGCAAAACCGCCAAATAAGATTATTTAGAACGTTTGCGTATTACTCTGCCGCCGGTCAAAACGATCATCTTGATTGCCTCAATCGAAAATGCGTCAGCCTCGACAATAAGCGGCTTGTTGATATAGCCCCTTGCAAGGACTTTAATATATGTAGTCTTTTTGCCGATAAGTTTGTGTTCTTTGAGCGTTTCGAGATTTACATAATCGCCCGCCTTGAAATTAGCGGAAATTACGTCTATGTTTATGATGTCTTTAACCGCTTTGTTGCTGTATTGGTAAACTGTGCTTATCGCTTCGTCTGCGGGAGTAGCACTTTCTTCTACAAGCATCTTGGCGTCTTCGTCGGACATAAGTTTTGTCGCTTCGCTTACGGTAACTTCTTCTTTAATTTCAAAATCTCTGTTTACTTCGTATACGGGCGCGCCGTCTTTATCCACATTATCCGCCCCGTCTAACTCGGCCTTATCGGAAACCTCTTCCTCTTCTTCGGTTTCTTCGTCGGCATTTTCTTCTGTCGGCGTTTCCTCTGCCACGGTTTCGGTTTCTTCAACTTTTTCGGCTGTGTCTTCGTCTTCCGTAGCGGAAATTTCGTCAACTACGTTTTCGGCAGTTTGCTCTTCTTGTCCCTCTTCTTGTCCTTCTTCTTGTTCTTGAACAACCTCTTCATTAGCCGTTTCTTCGGCAGAAGTCTCTTGCGTTTCTTGTTCTTCTTGCGCTTGAGTTTCGGTATTGTCGGCGGCGATTTCCGAGATTTCTTCCTCGGTTTCAAGCAAAACTCCGTCGGTATCGACAACCGTTTTTTCTTCGACTTGTTCTACGCTGTCGCCATTTTCAGTCGCTTGCTCGGAAGTTTGTTCTTCAACGGGCGTAGCGGTTTGAACGGGCTGCTCTTCAACTTCGGTTTTTTCGACCGTTTCTGACTTCTCTTCTTTAATAATAGCAACGGGTTGCTTTTCCTCGGTTTGAGGATTTTCATCAACGACTTCGGTGGATTTTACCGCAATTTCGGGCTCGCTGAAAAATTCGTTTATTTTAGCGTCGCTCATCGGTTCGGCATAAATTTTAAATTTGCCGTTGATTAAAATCGTGCTGCTGCTGTAATTATTTTCGATAACGTTGCACGGAGTGAAAACCCCTTGTCCCAACTGAATTTTTCTCTCGATGGGCGCAGCGGGAACTTCGGTCGCACTCTCTTTGTCGACGGCAACCGCCGAAATAATGTATTTAGCGGTTTTCTTTTGCGAATCGCCGTAATTTTTACCTTTTTTCTTGCCGGACAAGTTGTTTTCGGGCGAAGTCGCGTTTAATTGTTCTTTAGTGTTTTCAAAATTCGTTTCGTGTTTGTTTTGCATGGTAGTACTCCGATTGTCGTCGATTTTTATATTTGTTAAAGCGCGAATTTTTATCCCCGTACTTTTGCGGAAAGCCAAAACGGCTCAACCGTTTATGTATTTTCGGATATTAATATATATTTTAATAGTATAACACATATGTAGTTATGTCAAGTGTTTTGTCAAAATTTATATTTTAAAAAAATATAATTTATTTTTGCCGTATAATTGTTTTTACCCGCATTTATCGGTTTTGTTTACATTAAAACACATAGCACCTAAGACTTGTTTTTTATGATTCAATTTCGTTAATAATTTTTAGCCTTCATAGTGCAAGGAAATAGATTTTCCCCCGCAGTTTGATTTATGTATCTTTACCTTCCTTGTATGAGCCGAGTAAGAATTGAATAGATTAAGTTTAAACGACGAAGTTTTTATATAATTTTGCCAAATATTGCCACTTTTACGCGATACGTATGCGGCAATATCGTCACAAATCGGTTTTTATTTGCGTCATAAAATCAATGTATGCAGTCAATGAAACATACTCTTTTTCGACAGCAGTGACTTTGTTTTCAATTTTATCGATTCCGCAAATTTGGTCGCTAAACATGCTGTCGTGCAAAAAATTATCTATCATTGCGACGTATTCTTCGCTTAAACTTTCCCTTCGTTTTATACTGTCGTTGCGCATTTCATCGAGTTTTAAAGCCATTTTGCCTGCTTTTTCGGCAACGACAACCAACTTGTTTTTATATTTATCGAGCCTTTCGAGAGAAAGCGTAAAATAATCGTCGAATATAAGCGCGTCGGCAAAAATATTTTTCTCCATAACGGTAAGCCCGCCTAAACCGTTGATTTTTTCGGTCGTAGACAAAATCACGTCCGCGCACTCTCCTTTTAGTAGCATTTTTTGCTCGTCGGTTTCTTGCGCTTGCGAAAAAATTTGATTTAGCGAGATTACGTAGCCGTCGAGGAGTTTTTCGGCTTCGGCTTTGTTTTTCGCTTTGCCGAGTCTCAACGTTTCTTTTCTCAACGCATAAACGTACTCCCTCGTTTCGTCTTCGTTTAAATATTTCAGTTGCTTTACGGCGTTTTCCTTTTCGTAAAGAGCCTTATCGCCTTGTCTATATATGTAAGAAAAGGAATAATTAAAGCAACCGCACAACAGCACGAACACGCACGGCAAAATTACGCACAGCAGAAATATTCGCGACAAAAAAAGTGCCGCCCTTTTCAACTTCAACCGCAAAGCGAGTACACCTCGCGCGAGAATTCGGCATACGCGCTCGCCACCTCTTCTTCGGTGTTTAAAAGCGCGATTTCGTCAAGATATTTCTTTCTTATTTTAAGTAGTTCGGCAACGAGTTCGGGGTGATTTTGCCTTTGAGTGAAAATCTCGTTTTCTATCTTGTCGGTCGCTATTTTTTTGACCTTATCCATTCTTTCTTTAATTATTTGCTCGACGGCGGTTTCGGCTTCTTTTTTAATGCTTTCAAGTTTGTTGCTCACTTGTTTGTACGTTTCAAAAACTTCGCTTTCGCTGCCAGTATCTTTAAAAATATCACTATCAAAAAGCGCGTCGATTCGCCCGACATAATCGTCGTAACTGTCTTGATTAAGCAAACCGTTTGCTTTAAACTCGTCAAGTTTGCTTATTGCAGCCGCTTTTTCTTCCGTCAATTTTTTCAAGTTTTCCGCACCCGCAACCTTTGCCGCAGCCAAGTTTTTAGCCGACAAAATTACCGCGTCGATTTTGTGTTTATAGTTTTCCACAACCACTTTAAGTTCTTCTTCGTTGTTCACTCCGTCGAACGAATAAGTTATGGCGGCAATGCTTTGCGCAAACGCGTTTATCTCCCCCGCGCTCAATAAATCTTCGCCGTCTTGCGTTTTATCGAGACTGTATAAGTCGGACAATGCGTCGTTTTTATATTTAGCCAACGACTCTTCGATTTTGCCCGAATCGATTTGGAAATCTTTATTTATTTTGTCGATTTTTTCCTCGAGCCGCGCGATTTTATCTAAAAGGTCGTCAACGTCAACCGAAGAATCTTCTTGCGTCGGTTTTTCCTTTTCGATATTGCTTATTTTCACTTTTAATTCGTGATATCTTTCCCAACCGCTCGCCATCGACACGCACAACACCCCAAAACACATTACAAAAGTCATTATTGCCGATACGATTAAAACTTTTCCTGCCTGCATAATTTTCCTCCAAAAAATCATCTATAAAAATCTCTCGTTTTATTCGCTTTAAAAAAATCTTCACTTGAGCAACAAATGTTTCGCTTGTTTTTGCAAACGAATTTACACCCGTTCAAGCAAATTTCGCCGCACGACAACACGCAAACAACGCCATAAAAACGTCGCTGTATCGGTCGGCTTGTTTAAAAGCGGCTTTTAACGACTGATTTTCTTTGATTATAAAACATATTTTGTCGAAAAATTTTGCTTGTTTTGACAACGTTTGTCGAATATGGTCGATTATTTAATGCGTTTTTCCATATTGCGACAAACAATGCGGTTATAAAGGCTTATTTTGTCGGGCAAAAATTGTTATTTTGTTGCGTTTTGAGATGAAAACTGTTATAATTGACTAAACTACGTATAGTTTACGAGGTACGCTTATGTTGCAATTAAAAAACATAACTAAAGATTATATAACGGGCAACGCCACCGTAAACGCGCTGAACGGCGTAAGCATAAATTTCCGCGACAACGAGTTTGTGTCGATTTTGGGCGCGTCGGGTTGCGGCAAAACCACCCTTTTAAACATTATCGGCGGGCTTGACAGATACACGCAAGGCGACCTTATAATCGACGGCGTAAGCACCAAAGATTATACCGATAGAGATTGGGATAATTACCGAAACCACTCGATAGGTTTTGTGTTTCAGTCTTACAACCTAATCATGCATCAATCGGTTTTATCGAATGTAGAACTTGCGTTGACGCTTTCGGGCATAAGCAAAGACGAGCGAAAAAAACGCGCCGTCGAGGCGTTGGAAAAAGTCGGTCTTAAAGACCAGATACACAAAATGCCCAACCAACTTTCGGGCGGTCAAATGCAAAGGGTCGCAATTGCAAGGGCGATCGTAAACAACCCAAAAATCATTTTGGCAGACGAACCGACCGGCGCGCTCGACACGAAAACGTCGGTGCAAATAATGGATTTGCTAAAAGAAATTTCAAAAGACAAACTCATAATAATGGTCACGCACAACCCCGAACTTGCAAACGATTACTCCACGAGAATAATCAACTTAAAAGACGGGCAAGTGCAAAACGACAGCATGCCTTACAACGTAAAACCGCCTAAAAAAGACGCGATTACAGCAACCGTACACTCTAAACAAGACAAAAAACCGAGAATGTCGTTTTTTACGGCTATCGCGTTGAGCCTTAAAAATCTCATTACGAAAAAGACGAGAACTTTGCTTACGGCGTTTGCCGGCTCGCTCGGCATAATAGGCATCGCCCTTATTTTGGCGGTGTCGAGCGGCTTTCAAAATTATATAGACAAACTGCAAGTGGACGCCTTGTCTGGCGCGCCCGTGACGATATATAAATACTCGCAAATGACGGACAACATATTGGGCGCGGCGGGGTCGATACTCGATTCTTCTTCGACAAACAAAACCGCTTACCCCGACGACAAAACCATCACCGCCAACCCTGCCCTTTCGGACGTAATTACGGCGATAACCAATTCGCAAAAGACGAACAATTTAAAAGATTTTAAAGTTTACCTTGAAAACAACGTAGACAGAAGCAAAGTGATAAACATTGCTTACGATTACAACGTGTCGAAAACCATTTATTCCGACCCGAAAGACGGAACTTCGCCGCAAAATTTAAACACCGCGCTCACCTCGCTTATCAATTCAATTAAAGACGAGCAGACAAAAAAGGCGTTTAATACCGCGAAATCTATTATTTCAACCACGGTTTGGTCGGAAATGATCGAAAACAGACAACTCGTTAAAAGCCAATTCGACTTGATTTGCGGGAAATATTCCGAGCAGTCGAGCGCGACCGAAATAATGATAGTGGTAGATAAATACAACCAAATCAACGACTACGTGCTTTTTATGCTGGGGCTTAAAGACACCGCCTCGCTTTTGTATAATGCTACTTACAACTCGCTTAAAGAAATAAACACCACGGCGAAAATTTTATACGAAACCGACCGCGAAACATACAACAAATTCGTGCTTGCATACTTGCAAGAGGAATACGACATAACTTACGACCCCGCAACCGACGTGAAATCTTACGATATGGAAAAGGACATTTTGGGCAAAACGTTCAGAATCGTCCCCAATGCGATGAAATACGTGCTTGAAACTGACGAAAGCAGCGAAAAATACAACTATTTCGTCAGCAAAGAAGTGAACGACGAGTATTGGAATGACGAAAACAACTTCGTCACCGTAAAAGTAACGGGCATTTTGAGAAGAAAAAAGAACGTAAATTCGGTATCTATAAGCGGCACTGCGGTATACAACAAAGCACTTACCGACAAACTTATTCAAATGATAAACGCTTCGCCCGCCATAACCGCTCAACTCAACTCCCCCACAACGAGCGTGCTTGACGGACAAAAATTAGATTCTACGTCTAACACCCTTCAAGACGTGCTCGATAAAATCGGTTACGTCGATACGGCAAACCCAAATAAAATACTTTTATACCCCAACAGTTTTGAAGATAAAGACTACATTTCGCGCTTTATAAAAACTTACAACTCTTCCGTAAACAAAAAGTCGGACGAAATTTCTTATTCCGACTATTATGAAGTGCTTATGAGTTCTATCGGGGAAATAATAAAAGCGATATCTATCGTGCTTATTTGTTTCGTGGGTATTTCGCTTGTGGTTTCGTCGATTATGATAGGAATAATCACTTACATTTCCGTACTCGAACGGACGAAAGAAATAGGTATTTTGCGTAGTCTTGGCGCAAGCAAACGAGACGTCGGCAAAATTTTCAATGCAGAAACGCTTATCGTCGGCTTGATAGCGGGAATAATAGGCATTTTACTCGCTTTGGTTTTGTGTCTGCCCGTCAACGCGATTATTCAATCGCTTGTACCCGCACTTGTAAACATCGCAAAACTGCCCGTGATAGGCGCGCTGATTTTGATAGGAATAAGCGTAATATTGACGGCTGTTTCGGGACTTATTCCCTCGAGCATCGCGGCAAAGAAAGACCCCGTGGTCGCATTAAGGACGGAATAATAAATTTAAAAACAAACAACTTAAAAACACGTAAAAGGCGTTGCGATAAACTTTATCGCAACGCCTTAAATTTTTTATTTTAGTTTTATTTTATGCGCCTTGTTTTGCTTTTTAACTGCGTAAAATCGACATTTTTACTCATTACGTATCGCTCAAAGCGCACAATAAGCCGCAAAAATCAGTCTTCCTCTTCGTCGGATTTTTCTTTTATTTCCACTTCTACTTCGTGTACTTTTCTGTTGTTTGAACGAGTAACGGTAACGTGGATATTTTCATAATCGAACGAAAGGCCGGGTCTTGGGATAATGCCGAGATTTTCTATTACCCAACCGGAAACGGTTTGAGCGTCGAATTTATCTTCTCTGTCTTCAATTGAAAACAACTCGAAAAAGTCGTCAAGGTCGGCTCTGCCGTCAACGATATAATGATTATCGTCCTTTTTGGTGAAATAATCGACAACTTCGTCGTGTTCGTCCCAAATATCGCCTACAAGTTCTTCCAAAACGTCTTCCATGGTCGCTATGCCGAGCGTGCCGCCGTATTCGTCGAGCACGACCGCCATATGTATTTTCTTGGCTTTCATTTGAGACAAAAGCGTGGAAATTTTCATATGTTCGGATGCGAGAGCGATAGGTTTAACAATGCCTTTTATGCTCGTT